>NZ_JMCB01000024.1 GCF_000737315.1 Hyalangium minutum | reverse complement strand
AATCAGTCGCAGTTCACGTCGTTGTAGACGTTGAACGGCTCGCCAGCGGCGACGTTGATGTTGGTAGCGGCCGGGCACTCGGAGGCGAGCACCGCGTCGTAGGAGCCGATGGACCAGGTGTCAGCCTTGTCCGGGGTCTGAGCGTTGTCCACGTCGCCCGCGCCGTAGGCCAGGAAGCCCCAGGTGGCGTCGTCGCCGTAGATGCCGGCGTCGGTCTTGCCGCTCATGTCGGCGTGAGCCTCAGGGCCCCAGTTGGCGGAGGGCAGCGCCTGCACCACGAAGAAGGCGGGGAAGCTGGCGCCGAAGCGGAAGATGTCCGGGCCGATACAGGTGTCGTTGTTGTTCACGGCGGGCTGCTGGTTGGCGCGGCTCTCCGTGCTGGAGCAGCTGTTCTCCAGGTGGTAGCTGTAGCGGTTGCCACGCTCGGGGGCGAAGCCGGTCGCGCGGATGGTGAGCGGCGGCTTGCGCTGCTGGGTGCGCAGACCCGTGAAGAGCGACTTCAGGTTGCCGTGGACCTCGGACTGACGGGCGCGGGCCTGGAAGCGGATGAAGTTCGGGATCGCGATGGCCGCGAGGATGCCAATGATCGCCACCACGATCATGAGCTCGATGAGGGTAAAGCCGGCGTGCTGACGGCGCTGCGTCATGGAACTGCTCCTTCTTGTTGGGGAGGCACTGCGAAGGAAGCATAAAGCAATGGGCGGGCCACATGCGAATTCGCGCCGCGCCCACGGGATTGCGCGGGGTTGGCTCAAGCCCCTGGGGCCGTCAGCGACGAACCTGGGCACCCGGTGACATATTTGGGCATCTCGAGCCCTTTCGCCGCAGTGCGCGATCCACGCTCGCCTGCTCAGCGCAAGTCTCTTTATGATCGCGCACAGCCCCCAGACTCTGCGTATGGCTGCTCGTACCCGCAATGGCAGAAGCGCACTTCTGCAACAGGGTGAGGCCATGTCCGAACTTCACTCACATTTCTGGGATTTCGCCTAAAACGGGAAAAAACTGCTTGCCTGTCTCCGCTGAAAAGCGAAAATTGCGGATGGGCTGTGAAGTATTATTCGGGGTTCGGACAGAGGGGCGTGAGCTCAGGAGTGCCCTGGGTTGCGCTTACATCGCCGACTGCGAGTGAATCCTTCGCTGCCTTGAAGACGTACTGGGATGCCAAGCACTTTGTACTTTCGACTATCAAGCCGTGGGGGATGTTCCGTATGAAACTCAAAGGCGTATTGGGAGCGTCGCTGGTGTTGGCCACAGTCCTGGCCAGCGCCTGCGGCCGGGAAGAAAGCGCGCCCAAACCCGAGCCGACCCCGGCGGCGGTGCGCACGACACGACAGGAAGCCCGGAGCGACTACAACAAGGTGCTCATCCTGGGCAGCTCCGTCAACGGAGGCGTCAACAGCCCCGAGGCCCAGACGGTCCTGGCTTACCGGCCCGACGCGCAGATCACCATAGTGACGCCTGAGCAGTGGGCGTTGATGTCGGCCAACGAATTCAGCCAGTACCACCTGATCATCATCGGTGATCCCGGGTGCGTGACGGGCACGGCGCCGTTCCAGGCGGCCATCGAGAACCGCGATGTGTGGGGTCCGGTGGTCGACAGCGAGGTGGTCATCGTCGGCGCGAGCACCAACGCTGGGGGCTCTCAGCCGCTGCAGCAGGCCGGCATCCACCAGGCGCTCGACAACGGTGTGCAGCTCTACACCAGCATGTACATCTCGCTGGGCTGCGCCTACCAGAACGCCCCGCCCAACACGGCGGTGGAGGTTCTGGAGCCGTTCGGCACCTTCAAGGTGCGGGGCCTGTCGACGTGCGCGGACTCCGGTCACCGGTTCGTGACGTTCCCCTCGCAGCTGTTCTCGGACCAGCTCTTCGATATGGCGCTGACGGGCGCTGACGGCTGCGCGACGCGCACGGTGTTCACCGAGTACCCGGTCCGCAACCTGACGGCCACGGTGCTCGCGACGGACATCAGTGGCTCGAACCCCATTCCGGGCGGGCGGAGCTACCAGGACTACGACGAGGGGCTGGTCTACGAGGGTACCCCCTATGTCTTCGTCCGCAACGTCAGCGCGGTGGGCGCGGGCTGCGGCGGCGACTCCATGAACGTGCCGGACGGTGAGGAGTGCGACCTGGGCGACGGTTTCAACGGTCAGCGCGGCGATATCTGCTCGTTCTCGTGCCGCATGGACTGGTGCGGTGACGGCGTCCTGAACGCGGGCGAGGAGTGCGACAACGGCAACGGCAACCAGCGCACCCCGCAGGGCGACATCATCAACGGCAACTGCTCCGCGTTCTGCAAGGTGGTCGACGTGCCGAACACCAACCCGCCGCCGGTGGCGCTGTGCCGCAACGTGACGGAGACGGTGACCAATCAGTGCGGCATGAACGCCGACATCAACAACGGCTCCTACGATCCGGGAGGCGAGCCTGTCACCTGCACGCAGACCGCGGCGGGCCCGTACAACATTGGCAACACGACGGTGACCCTGACCTGCTCGGATAGCAGTGGCCAGCAGGCCTCGTGCACGGGCGTGGTGACGATCAAGGACGGCGTGAAGCCGGTGGTGACGATCGCCGGCCTGAATCCCCAGCCGGTCGAGTGCAACCGCAATGGCGTGTACACCAGCGGCTTCGAGCCGAACCCGGCCGCCACGGCCAACGACATGTGCTCGGGCACGGTGCCTGTCTCCAAGAGTGGCACGGTGAACATGGCGGCGATTGGCGCGTACCAGCGGATCTACACCGCAACGGACGCGGCTGGAAACGTGGGCACGGCCACGCGCACGGTCAACGTGGCTGACACGCTGAAGCCTGTCGTCACCACGCCGACCACGGTCACTCCCCTGGAGTGCAAGATGTCCACGTACACCGATGTGCCCCCGACGGCGAGCGACCAGTGCGCTGGCACGGTGCCGGTGACGACCGCTGGCGCGGTGAACGTCAACGCTGTGGGCACCTACCCGCTGACCTACACCGCGCGGGATCCGGCGGGCAACGTCTCCGATCCGAAGGTGCGCACTGTGACGGTGCGCGACTCGCGCGCGCCCAGCGTGACGCTCAACGGCCCGGCGAACGTGCCGGTGGAGTGCAACGATCCCGCGTTCGCGGATCCGGGTGCGACGGGCTCCGACGTCTGCGCCGGGATCGTTCCGGCCACGCCGATTCAGGCTGTCAGCGTGGGCACGCCGGGCACCTACACCGTCAGCTACCAGGCGGTGGATCCCTCGGGCAACATCGGCGTGTCGGGCGGCTCCCGCACGTTTGTGGTGAGCGACACGCTGCCGCCGGTGCTGACGATGAACGGCGCGGCGAGCATTCCCCTGGAGTGCGCCAATCCGTTCACGGATCCGGGCGCCACGGCGAATGACCAGTGCGCGGGCAACGTGGCCGTGACGACCACGGGCTCGGTGAACAACCGCGTGCTGGGCGCGCAGACGCTGACCTACAGCGCCAACGATGGGCGCGGGCACACCGCCTCGGCGACGCGCACGGTGAACGTGCGCGACACGCAGGCGCCGACCATCACCATCACTGGTTCGCTGACCCCGCCGCCGGTGGAGTGCGGTGGTGGCTACACGGATCCGGGCGCCACGGCGAACGACGCGTGCGCTGGGGCGCTGCCGACGGTGGCGGAGCCTCCGGTCAACCAGGGTGCTCCGGGCAATTACAACGTCCGCTATCGCGCGACCGACCCGTCGGGCAACACCACGCTGTCCACGAGCAGCCGCGCGGTGACGGTGCAGGACACGCTGGCTCCGGTGCTGACGCTCAACGGTTCGGCCACCATGGGCCTGGAGTGCGCCACGGCCTACACCGAGCAGGGTGCCACGGCGAACGACCAGTGCGCGGGTAACCTGAACGTGACGATCAGCGGCACGGTGGACAACCACCAGCTGACCACCCAGACGGTGACCTACTCGGCGAATGATGGCAGCGGCCACACGGCCACGAAGACGCGCGCCGTGACGGTGCGCGACACGCTGGCCCCGGCTATTACCCTCAACGGCCCGCTGAACCTGCCGGTGGAGTGCGGTGACCCCACCTACGCGGATCCGGGTGCCACGGCGAACGACGCGTGCGCCGGGGCGCTCCCGGCCGTGCCGGAGCCGCCGGCCAACCCGAACCTGCCGGGCAACTACGTGGTGCGCTACCGCGCGACCGACCCGTCGGGCAACAGCGCGCTGTCCACCACCGGCCGCACGGTGACGGTGAGCGACACGCTGCCGCCCACGCTGCAGCTGGCGGGCGCCAATCCCCAGCAGGTGGAGTGCGGTACGGCTTGGGCCGATCCGGGCTCCGCGGCCAGCGACCAGTGCGCCGGTGTGCTGACGCCCACGGTCTCCGGTGGCGTGAACCACCTGGTGCCCAATGACTACCCCATCACCTACACGGTGAGCGACGGCCACGGCCACACGGTGACGGCGAACCGCGCGGTGAACGTGCGTGACACGCTGCCGCCCTCCATCACCGTCAACGGTCCGGCCAACGACTCGTTCGCCTGCGGCGCCACCTACACGGATCCGGGCGCCTCGGCGACGGACGCGTGCGACACCAACGTGCAGGTCATCGCGACGCAGAGCGGCAACACGACCACGCCGGGCACCTTCACCATTACCTACAAGGCGCGGGATGCGGCGGGTCATGAGGTAACGTCGCCGGTGCAGCGCACGGTGACGGTGAGCGATGACGCTCCGCCCACCCTGGTGCTGCTGGGCAATGCCTCGCAGGTGCTGGAGTGCCCCACACCCTTCAACGATGAGGGCGCCACGGCCAACGACGCGTGCTACGGCGACGTGACCAACCGCATCCAGGTGACGGGCAGCGTCACCGCGGGCACGCCGGGCACCTACCCGCTGACCTACACCGTGACGGATCCGTCGGGCCAGAGCGCTCCGGCGGTCACCCGCACGGTGACGGTGCAGGACACGCAGCGTCCGCAGGTGACGGTCATCGGCGAGCTGGACATCCCGGTGGAGTGCGGCTCCGGCACCTTCACGGATCCGGGCGCCACGGCCAGCGACGCGTGCGCCGGGACCCTGCCGGCGGTGCCGAGCACCACGGCCAACCCGGGCGCTCCTGGCACCTACGCCATCAGCTACACGGCGACGGACCCCTCCGGCAACGTGGGCACCTCCAACACCAGCCGCACGGTGCGCGTGATTGACTCCATCGCACCGCAGATTGCTCTCACCGGCGGGAACATGACGCTGGAGTGCGCCTCGCCCTGGAACGATCCGGGCGCGACGGCCAGCGACCAGTGCGCGGGCAACCTGGCAGTGACGGCCAGCGGCACGGTGAACAACCGGCAGCTCGGTCCGCAGGCCATCACCTACACGGCCACCGACGGCACCAACCAGGCGACGGTGTCGCGCACGGTGACGGTGAACGACACGCTGCCGCCCACCCTGGCGCTCAATGGCCCTGCGAACGACACGTTCGCCTGCGGCGTCAACTACGTGGACCCGGGCGCGACGGCCACGGACGCGTGCGACACGAACGTGGTGGTGACCGCGACGCAGACGGGCAACCCGGATGAGCCGGGCACCTTCATCATCACCTACTCGGCGCGTGACGCGTCCAACAACGTGGTCGCCTCGCCGGTGACGCGCACGGTGACGGTGGGCGACGACGCTCCGCCGACCCTGGTGCTGGTGGGCTCCCCCACGCCGTCGCTCGAGTGCGGCACGCCGTTCAACGATCCGGGCGCCACGGCCAACGACGTGTGCTTCGGTGACGTGACGGGCAGCATCCAAGTGGCTGGCAGCGTCAACAGCGGCACGCCGGGCAGCTACCCGCTGACCTATACCGTGACGGATCCGTCGGGCCAGAGCGCGACGCCGGTCACCCGTACGGTGAGCGTGCAGGACACGCTGGCTCCGGCCATTACGGTGCTCGGCTCGCTCAACCAGCAGCTGCAGTGCGACCACTCGCCGTACGCCGATCCTGGCGCCACGGCCACGGACGCCTGCGCGGGCAACCTGACGGGCTCCATCCAGCGCGTCGGTGGCGTGAACACGGGCGCGGCGGGCTCCTACACCCTCACGTACCGGGTGACCGACCCGTCGGGCAACACGGCGACGTCCGGTGACGTCCGCACGGTGACGGTGGTGGACAACCTGCCTCCCACCATCACGCTGCAGGGCGGCACCCCGGCCGCGCACGAGTGCGGCTCTCCGTTCGCCGACCCTGGCGCCACGGCCAACGACGCGTGCGCCGGCGACCTGACGGCCAACATCAACCGCACGGGCTCGGTGGACGGCAACGTCATCGGCCAGTACCCCCTGAACTACACCGTGACCGACCCGTCCGGCCTCACCGCGAACACGCAGCGCGTGGTGAACGTGAACGACACGCTGGCGCCGCAGCTGACCCTGGTCGGCCAGGCCAACCAGCTGGTCGAGTGCGGTCCGGGCTACCAGGATCCGGGCGCCACGGCGACGGACGCGTGCGCGGGCAACCTGGACGGGCAGATCCAGGTGTCCGGCGCGGCCAACAGCCAGGCGGTGGGCAACTACACGGTCAGCTACTCGGTGACGGACGGCGCGGGCAACACCGCGGGCCCGCTCACCCGCAACGTGCAGGTGCGTGACACGCAGGCCCCGGTCATCACGGTCAACGGCGCGCTGGACCAGCAGTTCGACTGCGGCTCGGCCTACGTGGATCCGGGTGCGACGGCCAGCGACGTGTGCGCGGGTGCGGTGCCGGTGACTGCCACGCAGAACGGCAACGCGAACCAGCCGGGCACCTTCACCATCAGCTACACGGCGACGGACCCGTCCAACAACACGGTCACCTCGCCGGTGACGCGCACGGTGCACGTGAACGACAACCTGCCGCCGACGCTGGCCCTGGTGGGCCCGGGCACGCAGCGGCTGGAGTGCGGCTCGTCCTTCGCGGATCAGGGTGCGACGGCCAACGACGCGTGCTTCGGCGACCTGACGTCCGCCATCACCGTCACGGGCTCGGTGAACACGGGTGTTGCTCCGCGCGACTACACGCTGTTCTACAACGTGACGGACGGCGCCGGTAACAGCGCCCCGTCCGTGAGCCGCACCATCGAGGTGCGTGACACGCTGGCTCCGTCCATCACGGTCACGGGCCCGACGAACACCACCTACGAGTGCGGCAGCACCTACGCGGATCCGGGCGCCACCGCCACGGACGCCTGCGCGGGCAACCTGACGTCCGCCATCGTGGCCACGCAGACGCCGGACCCGAACGCTCCGGCCAACTTCATCGTGACGTACAGCGTGACGGATCCGTCCGGCAACACCACGGTGTCTCCGGTCACCCGCACGGTGACGATGAACGACAACCTGCCGCCCACCATCGCGCTGAATGGCCCGGCCGTTCAGAGCCTGGAGTGCGCGCCCACCCCGTACAACGACCTGGGCGCCACGGCGAACGACTCGTGCGTGGGTCCGGTGCCGGTGACTGTCGTGGGCTCGGTGGACATGACCCGCAATGGCACGTACACGCTGACGTACACGGCGCGTGACACGGTGGGCAACGTCTCTCCGTCGGTCAGCCGCACGGTGAACATCAGCGACACCACGCCGCCGGCCATCACGCTCAACGGCTCGAACGCGGTCACCCTGGAGTGCAAGAGGGACACGTACACGGAGCTGGGCGCCACCGGTCTGGACATCTGCTCCGGTGAGGCCACCGTCTCGGTGTCGGGTACCGTCGACACGGAGCACACTGGGTTCTACCTGGTGCGCTACACGGCGACGGATGCCAGCGGCAACACCAACCAGACGGTCCGCAACGTGAACGTGGGCGACACCCTGCCGCCCACCATCGCGCTCAACGGGCCCAACCCGCTCATCATGGAGTGCGCCACGCCGTTCAACGACCCGGGCGCCACGGCGAGCGACCTCTGCCAGGGCAACGTGTCTGACACGGTCTTCTTGGAGTTCAACGGCGTGAACAACATGGTGACCAACTACGGCAACAACCCTGGCGTCACGGACCCGTACAAGGTCCGCTACCAGGCGAACGATCACCTCGGTCACTACGTCACCCTGGAGCGCGACGTGCGCGTGCAGGACACCCGGGGCCCGGTGCTCTCGGTGACGGGCGCGCCGGTCTCGGAGATCGAGTGCGGCAGCCAGCCGGACCTGGGTGTCGTCGCCACGGACGCCTGCTACGGCAACGTCACGGTCACGGCCTCTCCGGCCCAGCTGCCCCACGTGCCGGGCGAGTACAACGTGACGTACACGGCCACGGATCCGGCGGGTAACACCACGGTCGGCACGGACCTGCGTCACTTCTCGGTGGTGGACACCACGCTCCCGGAGCTCTCCGTCAACGGCCCCGAGGTGATGTACTACGAGTGCACGGGCCACGCGATCGGCAACGTGTGGAGCAACCCGGGCGCCAGCGCCACGGACACGTGCGAGGGCGTGCTCCAGGTTCACTCGTACAACTCGGGTGACGACGACGGCGACGGCATCCCGGGCTCCGAGGATCCGGATGACTTCGGGCCTGGCCCGACGACGGAGGTCGAGGGTCTCTACTACGTGCAGTACATGGCGTGGGACCAGAGCTACAACATCCAGCAGCGCATCCTGTCCGTCTACGTGCAGGACACGCTGCCTCCGGTCCTCATCCTGAACGGTGCGGAGACGGTCCAGACGCAGTGCTTCTTCCCGACGGACGATCCCACGGACAGCGACGAAGAGGTGGACGTGGACCCGAACCCGTACATCGACCAGGGTGCCACGGGTGATGACCAGTGCTACGGCGACGTGACGCCGCTGGTGCAGACGTTCAGCACCGTCGACAAGCAGTCGCCCGGCCGCTACCAGGTCGAGTACCAGGTGCGCGACGGCGCCTTTAACTGGGCGATGCCGATCACCCGCACGGTGCAGGTCATCGACAACCAGGCGCCGAAGCTGAAGATGAACCCGCCCATCAAGGTGTTCCCGGCCGATCTGAGCATGCGCCGGGTGGACCTGACCGAGTGCGGCCTGGCCTGGGATCGCTGCGAGGGCTACATGGACATCATGGACGTGCGCCAGATGAACGTGGTCAGCAACGAGCCGGCGGCCAACGGCGACGCGGGCGACATCCAGTTCGACCCGGACAGCGGCACGTTCTACGTGAAGGCCAAGCGCAACACGAACAACACGCAGCGCGTGTACACGGCGACCTGGAGGAACTACGACGCGTCGGGCAACTTCGTGAACGGCACGTGCAAGGTCTACGTGCCGGTCAACGCGAACGACCCGGCTCCGTCGGCGCTCCAGAGCGGCACGGACATCACCGCGCGCCGCTAAGCCGCCGCAAGGTGTGAAGTGCTAGACGGCCGGTGTCCCTCAGGGGGCGCCGGCCGTCGTATTTTTCCAGGACGCTTGAAGGCGCTGGGGGCGTCTTACCCGTCAGGGCTCCCGCTGCGCGGGCGAGTGCGATACACAGGAAGCGGGTGGGGGCACTACCCAGGAGAAGAGCGCAACCATGAGGGTTCACCCGCGCGCCGCGTCCTTGCTGCCGTTGCTCCTTCTGGTGCTGCTGTCGCCGGTGCTGGGAGCAGCGGCCTCGGTGGCCGAGCCCCGCCTGGCGTCGTGCTCGCCGGCGCCCATCCGGGTGACGAACTTCGCGAAGCTGGGCTCCGAGGTGGAGGAACTGGCGGTGGTGGGCTCCACCCTCTTCTTCGCCTCTCGCGATCCGGTCGGCGGTACGGCGCTGTGGAAGGCCGAGCAGACGAACAACACCGTGGTGCCCACGCAGCTGCGCTCGTGGCCGGGGAGCTTGATCCTTGACCGGCTCATCGCCGCCGATGGCGTGCTGTACTTCTTCTTGAACGAGGGCGTCCGCGTCTCGCTGTGGACCTCCGATGGGACGAGTGCGAACACCACGCAGATCGCGGCCTTCGACAACGTCATTACTTTCGAAGAGAACGATGCCGCCGTCATGGGCCGCACGCTGTTCTTCGTGGCGAGCACGAGCGCTGCGGGCTTCGAGTTGTGGAAGAGCAATGGAACCGCGGCGGGCACGCAGCTCGTCAAGGACATCCACCCGGGACCGCTGGACTCCTATCCGTCACAGCTGACGGTGGTGGGCAACACGCTGTACTTCAAGGCGGATGACGGCTCTTCCCCCGGCGCTCATGGCATCGAGCTGTGGAAGAGCGATGGTGTGCCGAACGGTTCGGGCACTCAGTTGGTGGCGGACATCCTGCCTGGGACAGGCTCCAGCGATCCCGACTCGCTGACGGTCATGGGTGGCAGCAAGCTCTTCTTCACCGCGACCTCGGGAGGCGGGAAGGAGATCTGGACCCTGGATGGGGCGGGCCTGCGGATCTTCGCGAGCGATGCGTGGTTGGGCAACGGCCACATGCCGCCGCAAGAGCTCACCGCCGTGGGCGACACGCTCTTCTTCCACATGTCCAACACCGAGCACGGTGACGAGCTGTGGAAGAGCGATGGGACGGTGGGGGGCACGCAGCTTGTCCGGGAGCTCCAGGCGGGGGGAGGGAACGCCTCTCCCGAGAAGCTCACGGCGGTGGGCGGAACGCTGTTCTTCATGGCGAACGACGGCCAATCGGGCCGCGAGCTCTGGAAGACGGATGGGACGAGCGCGGGGACGGTGCTGGCGAAGGATTTTGTCAACGGCTCGAGCAACCCGCCCGGGGGCGAGGAGCTGGCCGTCGGTCCTGGGGTGCTGCTGGTGGCCATCAACGACAACCGCGTGGGCCAGGAGCTGTGGAAGGTGAACCGGGCTGGCGCGGAGCAGCTGACGGACATCGTCCCGATGAGCGGCAGCTCGAATCCGACGGAGATGACGCTTGCGGGCGGCATGGTCTTCTTCGCGGCCACGTATCCCGCCGAGGGCCAGGAGCTCTTCGCGCTCCCGCTGAATCAGGTGGACTGTCAGCCCCCGCAGGTGGCGTGTCCCGGCAACCTGCGCGTCGAGGCGCTCAGCTCGAGTGGAGCCTCCCTCTTCCTCCCGGTTCCGAAGCTGCTCAGCGAGGATGACTCGTTCACGCCGCTCACGGTGACGTACGATCCAGCTCAAAGCTCCGAACCCTTCCCGATCGGCATGACGTCCGTGGAGATCACCGTGAGGGATGCGGCCGGCAACCCCGCGGAGTGCCCGGTCAACGTGACCGTGGAGGACACGACACCGCCCGCGCTGGTGTGCCCGCAGCGGTTGGTGCAGGAGGCGGCGGGACCGGATGGCACGAGTGTCTTCTTCCCCGTGAAGGCGCTGGATGCCGTCACCGCGTCGCCCTCGGTGGGCTTCAGCCGCCCCTCTGGCTCCGTCTTCCAACTGGGACGGGAGGAGGAGATCACCGCCACGGCGACGGACGCACGGGGCAACACCGGGATGTGCACCTTCAAGGTCCTCGTGAAGGACACCGTGCCACCCCGGATCTCCTGTCCGCAGCCCGTGGTGCGCGTGGCCATGAGCGCCGATCCTGTTCCCATCTCCTATCCGCCACCCGTGGTGGAGGACACGGTGGGCGTGAAGGAGGTGCTCACGGATCGCGTCTCGGGGAGCTTGTTCAACGTGGGGGTGACCACCGTCACCCTCACCGCGGTGGACGCCTCGAACAACACGTCAAGCTGCTCCTTCACCGTGTACAACCAGGACACGGTCGCTCCTTCCATCATCTGCCCAGGGCCGCAGCAGGTGGTGGCCACGAGCGACGAAGGCGCGGCGGTGCTCTTCCCCGATGCGACGGCGAAGGACCAGTTCACCCCACCCACGGTGACCTACTCGCAGGAGCCGGGCAGCACCTTCCCTGTGGGAGAGACGGTGGTGACCGCCACGGCGCGCGACATCGGCGGCAACGAGGTGAGCTGCACCTTCCCCGTGACCGTGCTGGAGCAGCCGGGAGGATGTGGCTGCCAGTCCGGCTCGGCCAGCGCGAGTGTCTTCTGGCTGGTGCTGGCGCTGTTGCCCCTGTGGGCTCGGCGGCGGACCGCTAGACTGGCTCGGTGAGCCCCTCCCTCGATTCCTACCGCGCCGAGTTCCCCGTCCTGGAGAAGCAGCTGTACTTCAACCACGCGGGGGTATCTCCCACGAGCCTGCGTGCGGCAGCGGCCGTGCGCGAGTGGATGGACGATGTGGTGCAGTACGGCGTGAAGCACGAGCGCCAGTGGGAGGCTCACACCGAGCACACCCGGAAGCTGGCGGCGCGGCTGATCAACGCGGCGCCGGAGGAGATTGCCTTCGTGCGCAACACCAGCCACGGGCTGGGGCTGGTGGCCGAGGGGCTCGACTGGCGGCCGGGGGACGAGGTGGCGGTGGCCACGTCGCTCGAGTACCCCTCCAACGTCTACCCGTGGCTGCACCTGAAGGATCGCGGCGTGGAGGTGCGGGAGATTGCCGCGACCGAGGGCGGGGTGACGCCGGAGGCGGTGGCCGCGGCCCTGACGCCGCGCACGCGGCTGGTGGCGGTCAGCTCGGTGCAGTACGCGAGCGGCTACCAGACGGACCTGGAGGCGGTGGGGACGCTGTGCGAGCGCGCTGGGGTGCTGCTGTGCGTGGACGGCATCCAGAGCGTGGGATGCGTGCCGGTGGACGTGAAGCGCTGCAAGATTCACTTCCTCAGCGCGGACAGCCACAAGTGGATGCTGGGCATCTCTGGCGCGGGCTTCCTGTACGTGGCGCGCGAGGTGCTGCCCCGACTGCGGCCGGTGCTGGTGGGGTGGCGCAGCACCACGGACGCGTGGAACTTCCACCGCGCGCACTTCGAGCTGCGCTCGGACGCGCTGAAGCTGGAGGAGGGCAGCCAGGCGTACACGGGCGTCTATGCGCTCTCGGCGGCGCTGGAGCTGCTGCTGGAGGTGGGCGCCGAGCGCATCGCGGCCCGCATCCGCGAGCTGCTGACGTTGCTGGACGGGGAGCTGAAGGCACTGGGCTGGGACACGGGGCCCGCACCCGAGCACCGTGCGGGCATCCTCACGTTCCTGCCGGGCGCGGAGGATCCCCGGGCGCTGTATGTCTGGCTGTCCGAGCGGAACGTGTCGCTCTCGCTGCGCCGGGGCCGCCTGCGTGTGTCTCCGCACTTCTACAACCGTCCGGAGGAACTCGAGCGGCTCGTCCGGATGGCGCGCGACTTCAAGAAGAGCTGAGATCGCCCTGAGGCTGGGGGGCAGTGGCTCGCGAGCGCTCCCACCACCCGAAGAGCCACATGCCGGCGAACATGGAGGCGACGAAGAGCAGCACCGTGCCCGTCCCCCCGGCAAGCGAGACCAGGACGGGGCCCGGGCAGTAGCCCGAGAGCCCCCAGCCCACCCCGAACAGTGCGGCCCCGCCGAGCAGTCGCCGGTCGAGCTGAGTGTGGGAGACATTCGGGAAGGCGGGAGCCAGCACAGGAGTCTTCCGGCGGCGGATGAGCCAGGAGAGCGGGGCGTGCACGGCCAGCGCTCCGCCCATCACGAAGGCCAGGGTGGGATTCCAGCTCCCGGTGACGTCCAGGAAACCCTGTACTCGGGCCGGGTCTGTCATCCCTCCCAGGCCGAGCCCGAACGCGAAGAGCAGGCCGGCCACACCCGCGGTCCACAGCGCGCTCATGACTCACCTCCAAGGACATGGCGCACCAGGAAGACGGTGGCGGCGCCGGTGGCCATGAAGGTCAGCGTCGCCGCGATCGAGCGCCGGGCACCTCGGGAGATGCCACACACGCCATGGCCGCTGGTGCAGCCGTTGCCGAGGCGGGTGCCGAAGCCTACCAGGAGCCCTGCGGCGGCCACCCAGGCCGGCCCTGTCACGACGGGCGCCCCGAGCACCTGAGGCCAGAGCAGGCGCAGCACGAAGCCTCCGCCCACGAGCCCCAGGAGGAAGGTGATGCGCCATGCCAGCTCGGCGCGGGTGCGCTGGGAGAGGAGGCCGCCGGCAATCCCGCTGATCCCGGCGATGCGTCCGTTGAAGAGCAGGAGGAGCGAGGCACTCAGTCCGATGAGCGCTCCGCCCACGAGGGCAACGAGGAAGGGGTGCATGGGAGAACCTCAGGGCGAAGTCGTGGAGCTGTCAACGACGCGCTCGGGAGGAACAGGGGGCTCGGAGCGCTGGGCGCGCAGCCAGCGCTTGAGCACGGATGGCAGTCCCGCCAGGGCGAGCACTGCCACCGAGAGTCCACCGGCCAGCGCGGCGGCGCGCGTGGACGGGAGATGGAACAGGCTGGACAGCTCGCGCACGAGGATGAACACGCCGAGCGCCACGATGAAGAAGGCAAAGCCTCGGCGTAGGAGTTCGGGAGAGAGTCCCCGGCCCAGCCGTGCGCCGAGCAGCGAGCCGAGGATGGAGGCCACGGACATGCCGCCCGCAAGCGCCCAGTCCACAGGCGCACCGGCCAGGGCCGCGCTGAGCAGTCCCGAGGCGGAGTTGAGCGCGATGACGAGCAGCGAGGTGGCCACTGCCTGCGGCATGGCCAGTCCTCCAAAGAGGGCCAGCGCGGGCACCACCATGAAGCCGCCTCCAGCGCCCACCAGCCCTGTCAGCAGGCCGACGCCGAAGCCGTTGCGCAGCACGGCGGACAGGCGCCGCCGAGCGGGGGCTTCGGAAGAGAGGGCGAGGACCGGGCGCCGGCGCAGCATGGCGATGGCCGTGGCGAGCACCATGCCCGCGAAGGCCACCAACAGCAGCGAGGGAGGGACGAACTTTCCAAGCCGTCCACCCCCCGCCGCGCCCAGCATGCCTGCCGCGCCGAAGAGCAGCCCCGTCCGCCATTCCACGCGGCCCGCTCGGGCATGCGAGAGCATGCCGGCCGCGCTCGTCACCCCTACCACCACCAGGGAGGTGGCGATGGCTCCGCGCGGATCCACACCGAGCACGTAGACGAGAATGGGCACCGTCAGGATAGAGCCTCCTCCTCCGAGCAGTCCCAGGGAGAGGCCGGCCACCAGCGAGAGCGCGGCGCCCAGCACGAGCAGGCTCATGAGGGCGGTACCTCACGGTGCTCGAGGAGCGAAATCAGATCCCGCATCCGGCGCAGCGTGCGATCGATGGCCTCCTCGGGGAGCCCATCCGCGCGGGCCCTCGAACCCAGTCGCTCGATGGCCTGGAACAGCGACGCACGTTCCGGATGGGAGAAGGCAGACAGCTTCTCGAACAGGCTCTCACACGGAGGAGAGGGGAGCGCCCCATAGAGCTCGCGCGTCGCGACGCACAAGGCGTCCCGGGCGTGGCCCGCGCTGACGCGGGGGGGCACACCGGGGCCTTCCACGGTGAGCCCCGCCTCGTTTACCGCGAGCATCCCTCCCTCCAGATTGTAGAGCGAGGTGAAGCCCTGCTCCGCCAGCAACCGCGCCGCTTTCATGGAGCGCGCACCCGAGCGGCAGATGAGCAGCAGTGGCACGTCGCGAGGCCATGGAACGGTGGCATCCAGCAGGGTGGCCAGCGGGACCAGCTCGGAGCCTGGCAGGCGCCCGAGGAGTCCGTCGAACTCCGCCGGCTCCCGCACGTCGATGCGGCGGGCCGAGGGCGGTAGGGTTCCCAGTTCCTGTGGACGGATAGGGTAGATCCAGGTGGAAGACATGGCAGCCTCCTCAGCCCCTCTTGCAGGAGCGGGACAGCGAGGGTGGTACGGCGGCTCAGGCCTGAGGAGCCGAGGAAGTGAGGCCGCAGGCGCGGTTGGCGGGCACGGCGATGTCGATCATCTTCGGAGGCGCGAGGTTCAGCCCGTCCATGAGCTGGATGAAGGCAGCGCGGTCCTTACCGGCCAGCCGTGGGTTGAAGCGCTTCTCCTCGTCGATGCTCGTCACCGTGCGGCCCTTGTAGTCGTGGCCGGGGTACACGAGCGTCTCGTCCGGCAGGGCGAAGAGCACCTGGGTGATGGAATCGTAGAGCTGCCCCGCATTGCCGTTCTGGAAGTCGGTGCGGCCGGTGCCTCGCACCAGGAGCGCGTCTCCGGTGAAGACCCGGTCACCCAGCAGGTAGCTCACGCTGTCGTCCGTGTGGCCCGGCGTCGCGAGCACCTGGAAGGTGAGCGCGCCCACGTGGACCTCGTCACCGTGCTTCGCGTGGACGTTCGCGCAGGAGGCACCGCCCGCGCCGGCCACCACCTGGCAACGGGTCCGCTCGCGCAGCTGGCCCGAAGCCGTGACGTGGTCAGCGTGCACGTGCGTCTCCATCACGTGCGTGAGCTTCAGTCCCAGCTCCTGCACCAGGGTGAGGTCGCGCTCGGTCTGCTCGAGCACGGGATCGATCAAGAGGGCCTGCCGGGAGGCGGGGTCGGCAATCAAGTAGGTGTACGTCGAGGACTCGGCATCGAACAGCTGGCGGAAGATCATGAAGGCATCCCTCCTGCGTGGACACCATTGCCAGCCTCGTGCCAGAGCCAGCTGACCCTTGGCGCAGGAGGAGATTCGAAGGGTGATAGCCCGGGCCACCGTTGCTGAAACGTTGCGTGAAACGTTTCAGCGCGCAGGCGCCGCTCCGGACTCACGAAGCCGCCGCCAGAGTGTCACGCGGCTGATGCCCAGCAGGGAGGCGGCGCGCGCCCGGTTGCCCCGCGTCTGTGCCAGCGCCCGGTGGATGTCCTCGAGGCCAATCTCCTGTGGCAGATCGGGCCCGGAGATAGCGCTCTCGGGAGAGAGGGGCAGGCGCACGGGCCGGGCCTGCTCGTTGAACTCAGGGGGGAGCTCGGCCTCGGTGAGCGTGGGGCCCTCGCCCATGACGTGGGCGTACTCCATCACGTTGCGCAGCTCACGCACGTTACCGGGCCATGGGTACTCCTGGAGCTGGCGCCGGGCACGGGCAGAGAGGCGCAAAACCTGCCGGCCTCCGCGCGCGTTGAGCTCGGCCAGGAAGCGCTCGGCCAAGGGGAGGATGTCGCCCGGCCGCTCCCGGAGAGCAGGCAGGAAGATAGGTACGACTCGCAGCCGGTACATGAGGTCCGCGCGGAAGCGACCCTGTTCTACCTCTCGTCGCAGGGCCCGGTGGGTGGCCGCGACGATGCGCACGTCCACGGAGACGGGCTCCCGGCCGCCCACGGGAATGACAGTGCGCGTCTCCAGCACGCGCAGCAGCTTGGCCTGCAGCTCCAAGGGCAGCTCCGCTACCTCGTCCAGGAAGAGGGTGCCTCCCTGGGCCAGCCGGAAGTGGCCGGGGCTGTCCCGGACGGCTCCGGTGAAGGCACCGCGCACGTGGCCAAACAGCTCACTCTCCAGGAGGGTGGGGGAGAGCGCGGCGCAGTTGATGGCGCGGAAGGGGCCCCGGGCCCGGGCCGAGAGCGTGTGCAAGGCGGTGGCCACCAGCTCCTTGCCGGAGCCGCTCTCTCCTCGGACGAGGACGCTGGCTTCCGTGCGCGCGGCCTTCTCGATGATGCGGAAGAGCCGCCGCATGCGCAGATCTTGCGTCCACAGGCCGTGGAAGAGCTCCTCGCGGCTGTTGGGGTCGACGTGGCAGGGTGCCAGGTGGACGGCCCAGCCCATGGGGCGGCTGCCCTCCGTGAGCGCCGTGGCGCGCACCCGGAGTGGCCGGGACTTCGCGGAGCCACCGGGGTCCGCCAAGGTGAGGATCGCGTCGCGCTGGGTGCGGAGCGCCGACCGGATCTCCTCCTCCTTGCTCGTGAAGGCCTCGTGGAAGCTGCCACCGGGGGACAGTCGCTCCTCGGTGAGGAGCCGTGCGTCGGCTCCCAGGGCGAGCACCCGGCCCTGAGAGTCCAGCAGCACGGTGGGACCTGCGAACGCCTCGAGTGCTCGCAGGGACTGTCGCAAGGCCTCCGCGGGGATGGGCGGGGGCTTCGGGGTCGTCGCCTTCATGACAGCAGTCATAGCCCGGAGCACGAGTGCGTGCGTTGCGAAGATGTTGCATGAGCGTTTCAAGCAACGTTTCACACGAAGCCCTGCTGTTCGGCGATGGGCCCACCCATGGAGTTGCTCCCAAGGGGATACGCGGTGGCACGCAGCATGCTTTGGGGAGCAGGAGAGAAGGACCCTCGGAGAACCCAGGTGAAGGAGAGCCCCATGGAGAACCGACCGACCCCCCAGGCCCCCGCTGCGCTGCTGGTGAGGGCGCCCACGCGCGAGCGCTACCGCGTCGTCCTCATTGGCGGAGGGACGGCGGGCATCACCGTGGCGGCGAGGCTCCGGCGCCAGGGGGTGACGGACATGGCCATCATCGAGCCCTCGCAGAAGCACTACTACCAGCCGCTGTGGACGCTGGTGGGAGCAGGGGCGGCGCGCGCGGAGGACAGCGTGCGGGACGAGGCGGACTTCATCCCCGAGGGCGTGCGGTGGATCCGCGAGCGCGCCGAAGAGGTGGATCCAGTGGCGCGCGAGGTGCTCACGGCGTCTGGCCTGCGTGTGGGCTACGACGTGCTGGTGGTGGCGCCGGGCATCCAGCTGGACTGGGACAAGGTGCGCGGGCTGCGTGAGGCGTTGAAGACGCCGCATGTCTCCAGCAACTACGACTTCGCGTTGGCGCCGAAGACGTGGGAGCTCATCCAGAAGTTCGATGGGGGCACGGCGCTCTTCACTCACCCGGCCACGCCGGTGAAGTGCGCGGGGGCGCCGCAGAAGATCATGTATCTGGCGGCGGACCACTGGCGGCGCACGGGGAAGCTGGAGCGCACGAAGATCCTCTTCGGCTCGGGGGGCAAGGCCATCTTCGGCGTGAAGCCGTTCGCCGAGGTGCTCAATGGGGTGGTGGCGCGCTACGGCATCGACACCCGCTTCCAGCACAACCTCGTGGAGGTGCGCGGAGACAAGCGCGAGGCCGTCTTCGAGGTGTCACGCGAAGATGGGGGGAGGGCAGAGACGGTCATCCCGTACGACTTGCTGCACGTGACGCCGCCGCAGAGTGCACCCGACTTCATCCAGCGCAGCCCGCTCGCGTGGCGGGAGGGCCCGAGCAAGGGCTGGGTGAAGGCGGACAAGTACACGCTGCAGCATCCAGATTACCCGGAGGTGTTCGCGCTGGGTGACGCGTCGGACCTGCCCACCTCGCGCACGGGGGCGGCCATCCGCAAGCAGGCGCCGGTGCTGGTGGAGAACCTGCTGGCGGTGCTGGCGGGCCACAAGCCCGAGGCGCGTTATGACGGCTACGCCTCGTGCCCGCTCACCACCGGCTACGGCAAGCTGCTGCTCGCCGAGTTCGACTACGACGGCAAGCCCACGCCCAGCTTTCCGCTCATCAACACCCTTCAGGAGCGGCGCGACATGTGGCTGATGAAGAAGTACGGCCTGCCGCGCTTCTACTGGGGGCTGATGCTGCGCGGGCGCGCGTGAGGCGCCCGCCCAGGCTTAGAACAGGTTCTCGATGGAGAGGTAGCGCTCGCCCGTGTCGTAGCAGAAGGTGAGCACTCGGCTGCCGTCGGGGATCTCCGCCAGCTTCCGGTTCACCGCCGCCAGCGCCGCGCCCGAGGAGATGCCCACGAAGATGCCCTCCTCCTTCGCCGAGCGGCGGGCGAAGTCGAACGCCTCCTCCTCGGGGATGGCGATTGCCCCATCAATGGCCTCCACGTGCAGGTTCTTCGGGATGAAGCCCGCGCCGATGCCCTGGATGGGGTGCGGCCCCGGCTGCCCACCGCTGATCACCGCCGACTTGACCGGCTCCACCGCGAACACCTTCAGCTTGGGCCAGGCCTTCTTCAGCTCCTCGGCGCACGCGGTGATGTGGCCGCCCGTGCCCACGCCCGTGATGAGGTAGTCCAGCCCCTCGGGGAAGTCCTGGAGGATCTCCTTCGCCGTGGTGCGCTTGTGCACCGCGATGTTGGCCTCGTTCTCGAACTGCTGCGGCATCCACGCGTTGGGCGTCTGCGCCACCAGCTCCTGCGCGCGGGCAATGGCCCCCTTCATGCCGCCGGCCCGAGGCGTCAGCTCCAGCTGCGCGCCGTACGCCGCCATCAGCCGGCGTCGCTCCAGGCTCATGGACTCGGGCATGACCAGGATGAGCTTGTAGCCCTTCACCGCCGCCACCATCGCCAGGCCAATGCCCGTGTTGCCCGAGGTCGGCTCGATGATGACGCTGTCCTTCTTGAGGATGCCGCGTTGCTCGGCGTCCTCAATCATGGCCAGGCCAATGCGGTCCTTGATGCTGCCACCCGGGTTGGCGCGCTCCAGCTTGATGTAGACCTCGACACGCGAGGGGAAGAGCCGGTTGACCTTCACGTGAGGAGTGTTGCCAATGGTCTGCAGGATGTTGGCTGCCTTCATTGCGGATGGGCCTCGCGGGTTAGGGAACTGCGCGGTGGTTCAGATGTGGAATTCGATCTCGCCCAGGTCCACGTCGGAGACGCGGTGGCGGACCTCGGTGCGGCGGGTGACGATGGACTGGGGCGGCACGCTCTGGGTGAGCCACGCGTTGCCGGCGATGACGGTGCCCCAGCCCACCACGGTGTCTCCGCCCAGGATGGTGGCGTTGGCGTACACCACCACCTCGTTCTCCAGCGTGGGGTGCCGCTTCTTGTTGGACAGGTTCTTCTCCACCACGAGCGCGCCCAGCGTCACGCCCTGGTAGATCTTCACCCCATCTCCGATCACCGTCGTCTCGCCAATCACCACACCCGTGCCGTGGTCGATGACGAAGCGCCGGCCGATGGTGGCGCCCGGGTGGATGTCCACGCCGGTGCGCTGGTGGGCGAACTCGGTGAGCAGGCGGGGCAGCAGCGGCATGCCCAGCGTGTGCAGCGCATGCGCCACGCGGAAGATGGCGATGGCGTAGAAGCCCGGGTAGGTGAGGATGACTTCATCCACGCTGCGCGCGGCGGGGTCGGCCTTGTGGATGGACTCCGCGTCCTGCTGCAGCCACGCGTAGATCTCCGGCAACTGCTCCATGAAGCGCCGCGGGAGGGTGGGGTCCACTTCCGGGTAGAGCGGCGCCAGCAGCGACTGCAGCCGGACGAGGTGGGCCTCCACCGCCATCACGTCTCGCTTCACGGCGGACGGGTGGCACTCCAACTGGTCGGCGAAGTGGGGGAACAGCAGCCCCAGCACCTTCTGGACGAACTCCGGCGCGGCGGTGCGGATGTCCGGGGGGAAGCACTGGCGCTGGCGGCTCTCCAG
Organism: Hyalangium minutum; assembly: GCF_000737315.1. Taxonomy (GTDB): domain Bacteria; phylum Myxococcota; class Myxococcia; order Myxococcales; family Myxococcaceae; genus Hyalangium; species Hyalangium minutum. The sequence goes on along the minus strand of NZ_JMCB01000024.1, from coordinate 135,643 downwards.
CAGCACCGCGAGCAGCTTGTCGTGGGGGGCGTCCATGGAGGTGCGGCACCTTAGCCCAGGAGGGCGGGGGTTGGCGGAGGTTTTTCCAGTATAACGGATGGGCCTCCGCCCCGCTTGTTTCCACTACAGGCGCCTACTCCCTCTCAAAGAGAGCCCTCAGGCGCCGATTTCGAGGACGGCGCGGTAGCGCACCTCGTTGCGAGCCACGCGGCTGATGGCTTGGTTGACCTGGTCCAGAGGGAAGCGCTCGGTCTGCGCCTTCACGCCGTGGCGAGCGGCCACCTGGAGCATCTCGCGCAGGCCGGCGGTGTTGCCGGTGTTGCTGGCGGAGATGCGCTTGTTGCCGGAGATGAGGGAGAAGACGGGGACGCTCAGGTTGGAGGGAGGCGCGCCCACGAAGCACAGGTTGCCATAGGGGCGCAGGGCGGACACGTAGTCCAGCCAGGGCAGGTCCGCGTTCACGGTGGAGAGGATGAAGTCGAACGAGCTGGCCAGCTTCTTGATCGCCTCGGGGTTTTGGGTGGCCACGAAGTGGTGAGCGCCCATGCGCTTGGCCTCGGCCTCCTTGTCCGCAGAGGTGGAGAAGGCCGTCACCTCGGAACCAAAGGCCCGGGCGAACTGCAGCGCCATGTGGCCCAGGCCGCCAATGCCGATGATGCCCACCCGGTGCTGCGGCCCGAGCTGCTGGGCGCGCATGGGCGAGAACACGGTGATGCCACCACACAGCAGCGGCGCGGCGCTCTCCGAGGAGAGGTTGTCCGGCACGGGGATGGCGAAGTGGCTGTTGACGCGGATGAACTCGGCGAAGCCGCCGTGGCGGCCCACGCACGTGGGAGCGGCCCGGACGCAGAGGTTCTCCTCGCCGCGCGAGCACCACTCACACTCGCCACACGAGTCCGACTGCCAGCCAATGCCCACGCGCTGGCCCGGCTTGAGCTGCGTCACGCCCGAGCCCACCTGATGAACGGTGCCAATGACTTCGTGGCCCGGCACCAGCGGGAAACTGCTCATGCCCCAGTCATCCTTCACCAGGTGAAGATCGCTGTGGCACACGCCGCAGTGGGAGATCTTCACCTCCACCTCGTGCGCCGCGAGCGGCTTGGGATCGAACGAGAACGGCTCCAGGGGCTTGCCCTTTCCCAGGGCGGCGAAGGCTTTGATGGTCATGGGCGCCCTTCCTAACGCACTCCTCCGGGACTCGCCGCACGAAGTGGAGTGCAGGATGCCCGATGGGGAAGGTGCCTCAGGTCTTGCGACCCACGTGCGCTCGGGAACAGGATCGGCCATGTCCTTCGCTCCTTCCTACTCCCACGGCACCAGCAGCACCCCGCTCTTGGGGGAGACGATTGGCCAGAACCTCCGACGGACCGTGGAACAGCATGGGGACCGGGAGGCCCTCGTCGTTCGCTCCCAGAACTTCCGCGCCACGTACCGGCAGCTCTGGGAGTTGACCTCGCAGGTGGCCCGGGGGCTGCTGGCGTTCGGCGTGGCGAAGGGGGACCGCGTGGGCATCTGGTCTCCCAACCGCTTCGAGTGGGTGGTGACGCAGTACGCGGCGGCACGCATCGGCGCCATCCTGGTGAACCTCAACCCCGCATATAAGACAGCGGAGCTGGAGTACGCGCTGCGCCAGTCCGGCACGAGCGTGCTGCTGCTCGCCCGCGCCTTCCGGCAGAGCGACTACCGGAAGATGCTGGAGGAGGTGCGCTCCAAGTGTCCGGAGCTGCGGGTGGCGCTGGTGCTGGACGACGACTGGGAGCTGCTGCTCTCCAATGGGGCGAAGGTGAGCGAGCGCACGCTGACGGACCGCGAGGACTCGCTCCAGTTCGATGACCCGATCAACATCCAGTACACGTCCGGCACCACGGGCTTCCCCAAGGGTGCCACGCTGTCGCACCACAACGTGCTCAACAACGGGTTCTTTGTTGGGGAGATGGTGGGCTACAGCGCGGAGGATCGGGTATGCATCCCCGTGCCGTTCTACCACTGCTTCGGGATGGTGATGGGCAACCTGGCGTGCACCTCTCATGGCTCATGCATGGTCATCCCCGCGGAGGCGTTCGACCCGCTGGCAGTGCTCGAGACGGTGCAGGCCGAGCGCTGCACCTCGCTGTACGGGGTGCCCACCATGTTCATCGCGGAGCTGGATCACCCGCGCTTCGGCGAGTTCGAGCTGACGTCGCTGCGCACTGGCATCATGGCGGGCTCGCCCTGCCCGGTGGAGGTGATGAAGAAGGTGCAGTCGCGGATGAACATGCGCGAGGTCACCATCTGCTACGGCATGACGGAGACCTCGCCAGTGTCCACGCAGAGCTCGCTGGATGATCCGCTGGACCGGCGCGTGTCCACCGTGGGCCGCGTTCACCCTCACATCGAGGTGAAGATCGTGGACGCCGAGACGGGCGCGGTGGTGCCGCGCGGCACGCCGGGCGAGCTGTGCACGCGGGGCTACAGCGTGATGCTCGGGTACTGGAACAACGTGGAGGCCACTCGGAGCTCCGTCGACATGGCCGGGTGGATGCACACCGGGGATTTGGCCACCATGGACGCGGACGGGTACGTGAAGATCGTCGGACGCATCAAGGACATGATCATCCGCGGTGGAGAGAACGTGTACCCGCGAGAGATCGAGGAGTTCCTCCACACCCACCCGGGCGTGAGCGAGGCCCAAGTCATCGGCGTGCCGAGCGAGAAGTATGGCGAAGAGGTGATGGCCTGGGTGAAGGCGAAGCCGGGCGTGAAGCTGGCGGAGGCCGAGCTGGTGACCTTCTGCACGGGGAAGATCTCCACCTTCAAGATCCCGCGCTACTGGAAGTTCGTGGAGGAATTCCCCATGACCGTGACGGGGAAGGTGCAGAAGTTCCGGATGCGCGAGCTGTCCGTGGCCGAGCTGGGCCTTCAGGCCGCCGCAGCCATCAAGACCGCTTGAGCGCGGTCTTCTTCTTCGCCGCCGGGGCCTTCTTCTTCGCGGGCGCCTTCTTCGCCGCCGGGGCCTTCTTCGCCGCAGCCTTCTTGGCGCCCGAGGGCTTCTTCTTCTTCGCGGCCGCGCGCTGGGCTGCCTCGACGGCGCGGCGCGCCCAGGGCAGCAGCTCCCGGGCGTCATCGGCCGCATCGGCGGGAGGCGTGAAGTAGGGCATGGCGACCGGAGGCTTGCCCTTGCCGTTGTCGTAGACCCACTGCGTGCAGCCGGCCGCCTCGAAGGCGGGGCGCGTGAGCTCGTCGGTCTTCAGATAGAACCGGCCGTCGACGATGAGCCCGAACATCCGCCCGCCGTAAGAGAAGCCCCACCCACCGAACATGAAGCGCGTTTGTACGGCCCCCAGAGGCTCCAGCAACTCCAGGGTGTACTGCGTATAGCTGTCCATCTGTGGCATGCCCCGCTCCCTCCGCTGTTCAAGGTCTCCACCCCCACCCTACCAAGGAAGTAGGCGGGGAGGTGCCTCACTCAGCGCTCACACCACCTTGAGCCGGGGGCCTCCCTTGGGGGAGGGCCGCAGCCGCGCCATGCCGGGAAGCACCAGGGGCCAGAGCTCCCGCAGGGCCGTGCGGAGCGCCGTGGCGCTCGTGTACCGGTCCTGGGGCTGCTTGGCGAGCAGCGTGTGCACGACGCGCTCGAAGGCCTCGGGCACCTGCGGGGTGAGGGTGCGCACGGGCACGGGCGTTTGTTGCACGTGCAGGAACATCAGTGGCACCGGCTGGGTGTGGCGGAACGGGAGCTGCCCTGTGAGCAGCTCGTAGGCCACCACCCCCAGCGAGTACAGGTCCGTGGCGGCGGAGACAGGCTCTCCCATCACCTGCTCGGGCGCCATGTACTCGGGCGTGCCGAACACGGCGCCGTGGGCAGTGTGGCCCGTCACGTGGGCGCTCTTGGCCAACCCGAAGTCCATCAGCTTCAGCACGCCCGTGTGGGTGATGAAGAGGTTTCCCGGCTTCACGTCCCGGTGCAGCACGCCGCGCTCATGCGCGTGCTCTAGCGCGCACACCGCATGGGTGAGCCAGCGCAGGGACTCGGCCAGCGTGGCTCGCTGCGTCTGCAGCTGCCGCCGCAGATCCATCCCCTGGAGCAGCTCGGAGATGAGGAAGTGGCGGTCCTCGTCCGTCCCCACGTCCAGCAGGCGCAGGACGTTGGGGTGCTCGAGCACCCGCGTGTGCTCCAGCTCCTGGCGGAAGCGGGTCACCATCGCCGCGTCATGGGGCGCGGCCGTCAGCAGCTTGAGCGCCACGAGCGAGCCCACCTGGGTATCCGTGGCGGCATACACCGTCGCGCTGCCGCCCGAGCCCAGCCACCGCTCCACCCGGTAGCGCCCCGCCATCACCTGTCCCGGCACCAGGCCACGCACCGTGGCGGACGTGGAGGGGGGCACGGGCGTCGACCCACCCTGGATCAGCGTGCCGGAGGGGGTTCGGGCGGGCAGGGAGAAAGGCGAGGCCGGGGCTCGCAGGTAGCTCACTCCACCCGAGTCATCATCCTTGCCTTGCACAGAGGGCTCCGTCAGAGGCTAAGCGGTGAGCAGGGACACCTGCGACTGCGCGCCGTTGCCCTCGATGTCCAGGTGCGGCGTGGGCAGGTTGTACTCGGCGGCGGCGCTGGTGGCCTCGACGATAATGGGGCCGGCGATCTCCGGCGGCTCGCCCTGGCACAGCAGGCCCACCACGTGCTCCAGGGTCCACTTGCCCAGGCGCTTCACGGTCAGTCGCTGTCCATCGTAGGTGGCCGTGTCCGCCAGCTCCTGGCTGGTGGTCAGCTTGGCCTCCACCGAGGCTCCCAGGTAGCCGTGCGCCAGCGTCACCACGCGGTCCACCACCGAGTTCCATGCCTGCAGATGGGTGCGGTCCTGGGCCTCGTCCATGATGTCCAGGCCCACCTGGAGCCGCTCCATGCGCTCCAGGAACTGCTGCACCAACGGCCCGCGGACGACACGCCCGTGCTGGGGCGCGATCATCTCCACGGCGGGCGTGAGCTTGCGGATGGTGTCCACCGCGCGCTGCAGCGCCGTGTTCACCGGCATGTAGATCTGATGGAAGGCGCGGATGCCCTTCCAGTCGCTCTCCTCGGCCCACAGCCCCTGGGCGGCCGCGTCGGTGAGGCCGCCGAACAGGTCTCCCGAGAAGAGCACCCGGGTCTGCGGGTCATACAGCATCACCGCGCCCCGGAAGTGGCAGAAGGGTGAGGGCACCGGCAGCAGCTTGTGGCCGGTGGGCACGTTGAGGCCCTGGGCGAACTTCTCCGTGGCGATGAAGCGGTTGCGCGGCAGGTTGAAGTGGACGATGAGCCGCCAGGTGTCCTCCGAGCAGACGATGCCCGCGCGAGGTGCGTAGCGCGCGGAGATGATCGCCGCGGACGAGCCCACGTCCGGATCCTGGTGGTTGATGAAGACCGCCGAGAGCCGATCCAGCCCGCCGATGAGCGACGTCACCTTGGTGTGGATGCTGGAGAAGTCGCTGCTCGAGCCCGGATCGATGAGGAGGTTGAACTCGTTCTGGCGCTGCGTCTTCGGGTCCGTACCCCGGAAGCGGCGCAGGTAGGGGTTCGCGTAGAAGATGCTGCCGGGATCTCGCTTCCCAACCCAGAAAGTCTCGGGAGCAATCTCGACAGGAACCAGGCGCAGATCAGGGGAAGCCGAAGCGGGGGTGGGGGTCATGTGAGTTTTTCTCAGGAAGGGAGGCCCTGAAGCCTGAGCAATGGTGATGCCAGCGACAGTGGGCTCTGAGGGATGCCTCTGGCCCGCAAGGATTGCGTGGAGGTCGCGAGGCCTCCCTTGCCGTGCAAATCTTGCGTCCGTGATTTCCGATCCGTCCGGGTTTGCTGGCTGGGGCTTGCCCGGTCTCTTCCTCGCCGCAGTCCTCGCAGGCTCCATCGTGCCGATGCCCTCCGAGGCGCTGCTCGTGGCAGTGCTCGCCGGAGGCGTCTCGCCGGTGGCGGCCGTCACGGTGGCCACGGTGGGCAACGTGCTGGGAGCGCTGTCGCTCTACCTGCTGGGGCGGTGGGGCGCGCGCGGCGGCGGCGGGCGCCTGGAGCGATGGCTGGCGCGCCGCACGCACCGGGATGCGCCCCGGCTGGAACGGGCCCGGTTGCGGCTGGGGCGGTGGGGGGCTCCCGTGCTCCTCATGTCGTGGCTGCCCATCGTGGGGGACGCGTTCGTCCTCGCCGCGGGGCTCGTGGGAGTGCGAGTGCTTCCGTTCCTGGTGTTCACCACCGTAGGAAAGGGGCTTCGTTATGTCTTCGCGGCGGTGTCCGCGATGACCGCGCTGTGAGCAGCCCGTCAATTTACACGCTTGACGCAACGGCTCGGTTATCCGAGGCGATAATGAGCACGGTGAAACAGGATCCGAGCCTGTTTCACCTGGAGACGGTGTCTCCATGAACCCCCTCACCGCTCCGGCTTTGGAGCAGGACCCAACTCATCGTGCGAATCCCCCAAGCTTCTTCGAGGCCTTCACTCCTGGACCGCCGTCTGCTAGCGGCCCTCCTCTCTCTGGTACTCGCCTCATGCGGTGGTACCGAGCAGGAGCGGGTGGACAATGACACCCTGGGCACCGAGCAGTTGGCGGCGAGCGTGCCGCTGCGGCTCATGGCGGCCAACATCACCAGCGGGAACCTGCAGAGCTACGACCCGGGCGAGGGCATCCGCATCTTCAAGGGCACCAAGCCGGACGTGGTGATGATCCAGGAGTTCAACTACGGGGACAACTCGGCCACGGCCATCCGGACCTTCGTCAACAACGCGTTCGGCACCAGCTTCTATTATTACCGGGAGGCCGGCGCGCAGATCCCCAACGGCGTGATCAGCCGCTACCCGATCATCGCCTCGGGCGAGTGGGACGACACCCAGGTGGACAACCGCGACTTCGCGTGGGCGCGCATCGACGTGCCGGGGCCGAAGGACCTTTGGGTGGTGAGCGTGCACCTGCTGACCGCGAGCAGCAGCGTGCGCAACACGGAGGCCACCAACCTGGTGAACTTCATCAAGGCCAACATCCCCACGGGGGACTACCTGGCCATCGGCGGTGACTTCAACACGGACAGCCGCAGCGAGGCGGCCTTCAGCACCTTCTCCTCCGTGGTCACGACGGCCAGCCCGTACCCGGCCGACCGCAACGGCAACACCAACACCAACGCAGGCCGCGCCAAGCCGTACGATCACGTGCTGGTGGACAGCGATCTGCGCGCGTACCAGGTGGCCACGGTGATTGGCGGCAGCACCTTCTCCGGAGGCCTGGTGGCGGACACGCGCGTGTACTCGCCCATCGCGGAGATCTCTCCGGCGCTGGCCAGCGACAGCGGCGCCACGAACATGCAGCACATGGGCATCATCAAGGACTTCCTCATCCCGGGTGACACCACCAGCGCGGGCGTCACGGTCACCTCGCCCAACGGCGGCGAGAGCTGGGCGGGCGGCAGCAGCCAGTCCGTCACCTGGTCGGCCTCGGGCGTGACGAACGTGAAGCTGGAGTACACGCTGGATGGCAGCACCTGGACGGTGATCACCTCCAGCACGTCTGCCTCCACGGGCAGCTACACGTGGACGGTGCCGAGCAGCGCCACCACGGCGGCGAAGGTGCGCGTGAGCGATGCGTCCAACTCGGCCGTGACGGACTCCAGCAACGCGGCCTTCACCGTCACCACGGGCGGTGGCGGGGGTTCGGGGACGGTGTTCATCAACGAGGTGCTCATCAACGAGCCAGGCTCGGACGTGAACGGCGAGTTCGTGGAGTTGGTGAACCCTGGCAGCACGGCGGTGAGCCTGGCCGGGTGGACGGTGTCGGACGCGGCGGGTCTGCGGCACACGTTCGCCAGCGGCACCAGCCTGGGGGCGGGGAAGGCGATCGTCATCTTCGGTGGGGCCTCGGCTATTCCGGCAGGTCTGACCAACGCGGTGGCGGCGTCCACAGGCTCGCTCAACCTGAGCAACAGCACCGAGACGGTGACGGTGAAGAACGCGTCGGGGACGACGGTGGACACGGTCTCGTTCAGCTCGTCGCTCACGGGCACGGACGGCGTGTCGGCCAACCGGAGCCCGGATGCCAGCAGCACCAGCACGACGTTCGTGCTGCACACCACGCTGGTGTCGAGCCGCACCTCCTCGCCCGGTGTTCGCGCGAGCGGCTCCGCGTTCTAGTGAAGAGCGGCTCCTGACGGGAGCCTGAGTGGCAAGGACGCCCGGGACCGGAGAAGCGGCCCGGGCGTTTTCGTGGGTGGGCGCTAGGCCAGGGGCAGCTCCAGCGTGGCCGTGGCGCCCTGGCCCGGCCCCGCGCTCTCCAAGCTGAGGCGCCCGCCCATCATCCGCGCCGCCAGCGCGCTCGAGTGCAGGCCCAGCCCGTGGCCTCCCTTGCGCGTGGTGAAGCCCTGGGAGAACAGGCGCGCGTGGACCTCGGGCGTGAAGCCCATGCCGTTGTCCACCACCTGGATGCGGGCATGGTTGTTCACGGCCTCCAGCTTCACCCGTAGCCGCCGCTCTCCATTCGGCCGCGGGGCCATCGCGTTCTTCGCGTTGCTGATCAGGTTGATGAGGATCTGCAGCACCTTGTGCTTGTCCACCTGGACCCGGGCGAGCGAGTCGAGCTCGCGCGAGATGGTGATGCCGTGGCGCTGGAGCGCGGCCAGCTGAATGCTCAGCGCATCCTCGACCAACTGGGCCAGGTCGCACTCCTCGGTGATGAGCGTGCTGCGGGCAAAGGTCTGCTGCAGCTGGACGATGGCCCGGATGTGCTCCATGTGCATGCCCATCGCGGACAGCCCTTCCTGCAGCGACATCTGCTCGCGCTGCAGCTCCTCCGTGAGGGCTTCGAGGTACTCCGGCAGCTGCGTGCCGCGAGAGTCTCGCGTGAAGAAGTCCGCCAGAGACTGGCGCTGCTCGTGGAGCAGGGCGGTGACCTGCTTCAACCGTCCCATGCGGGTGGCTCCCAGCGTCTCGTTCATCATGTGCACGTTGACGATGGCGCTGGTGAGCACGTTGCCCACGTTGTGGAGCACGCTGGTGGCCACCTCGGCCATGCCCGCCGCGCGCGCTGTCTCCACCAACTGCGTCTGGGCCTGCTTCAGCTCCCGGGTCCGCTCCTCCACCCGCTTCTCCAGGTCGTCATTGGCGCGCCGCAGCGCCGCCTCGGCGCGCTGGACGTCCGCATACAGGCGCGCGTTCTCCAGCGAGATGGCCGCCTGGGAGGCGATGTGCCCCAGCAGCGTGCTGCGCGCCGGGGTGAAGGCATTGGTGGCCAGGCTGTTCTCCAGATAGAGCACTCCCCGGAACTCCCCCTGGCGCAGCAGGGGCAGGCAGAGCACGGAGCGGATCTTCCCGCGCTCCAGCCACTCATCCGCCGAGAAAGGATGAGGCTGCGCGGCATCGCCGATGAGCACCTGCTCCCGCGTCCGCCGCACGTACGAGATGAGCGTCCAGGGCAGGGCGTGCTCGTCCGAGGGGGCCTCGGGCGTGGTTCCCGAGAGGGCCATGACGGAGAGCGTCCCTCCGCGTGGAAGCAGCAGGGCGCCCCGCTGCGCACCGGCGTTCTCGATGGCGACCTGCAGCAGCGTGGTGGCCAGCCGCTCCAGGACAATCTCTCCGGAGATGGCCTGCTGCGCCTTCACCACCGTGAGCGCGTCAATCTGCGTGGAGTCCGTGTCGGTGACCGTCCCCTCGTTGGGGGACGCGGCGACGTGAGGCCACTGCGCGGCCAGCTGCTGCGCCTTCCCGCCCGCGCCCCAGCGCAGGTACGCCTCGAGGGCCTTGCGCGCGTAGGTCTCGGCAATGGTGGGCACGCGCCGCTTGAACCAGAAGCGGGCGGCGAGCTCGCTGGCCATGGCCGCGTATTGGATGTAGCCGTACTCGCGGGCGGCCTGGAGCGCCTCGTCGTACGCGAGCAATGCCGCGTCCTCATCGCCCGCGACGCGCGACAGCTCCGCGAAGGCCAGCCGCTCGGGCGCGCGGAAGTTCGGGGGGGAGTTGCTCGCCCACTCCGCCATCTGCCGGTGGTGCTTGCGGAGCTGCTCGAGGGCCGCCGCCCGTGCTTCGGCGCCCATTTCAGGGAAGTGGGCCGCCAGGCTCAGGGCGCGGAAGAGGTGGAGGTCCACCATCTCGATGAAGCCCATGGAGCTCCACAGCAGGCTGGCGGCCTTGTCTCCCGCTTGGAGCGCCCGCTCGTAGTCGCCGCACATGAAGCGCGACTGCATCTTGATGATCCAGTACCAGCACGTCATCAAGGTCATGCTCTGGGGCGTCAGCGCGGCTTCGAAGGCCTCCTCGTTGAACTCATTGCAAGTCAGGGTGTTGAACGAGAGGGTGAGCCCCCGGAGCTGCTGGACGTAGGCCTGGGTGAACTGGACGATGTCCTGCACCTCCTGGTAGCGGACCTTGCGCAGGAAGTCCAAGCGGGCCACGGACTCCTGGTAGACCTCCTCCAGCTCGTGCCCGAGCGAGAGGCGGACCGTGACGAGCTGATCACAGCAGTAGCAGGCGAGCTGGACGTCGCTGGCCTGAAGCGCCTGCTGGAAGGCCTGCCGGAACAGATCGATCGAGAGGGCGAGCGGCTGGGTCCAATAGCTGATGGGCCCCAAGCTGTAGGTCGCCTGCAGCCGGCAGGGCGCCAGATCCGCGTAGCGCTCGACGAGGGCCAGGGAGAGCTGAGCGAAGGCGTACCCTTCGTGGTAGCGCCCGAAGGCGTGGCCCACCACCAGTCCATAGGTGGAGTAGCCGTAGATGGAGGCGGCCGAGTTGCCATGCCGGAGGCTGAGCGAGACGAGCCGGCAGACGTGAAGGATGAGCAGGTTGTTGTCCGTGAGGAGCGCCGGCGCGTACATGGCGGGGAACACGCTCATCACCGCGTCCATGTCCGGGTCGTTCATCCGCGGCAGATGGATCAGGCTGTCGACGGAGCGGCTGCCCATCAGTGCCCAGACTTCCTCATTGGCCGCCACCACCTCTTCCCAGGAGGGGTGCGCGGGCATGGGCATGCCCAGCAGCGACAGGCACTCCAGGAGGCTGTCGCGGGCGGCATGGACCTGGCCCCGGGCCATGTGGAGCTCGCTCTTGAGGCGGTAGAGCGCCGAGAGCTGGAGCCGCGTGCGCGCGTGAGGCCGCAGCTGCTCCACCAGACGGAGCGCCTCGGTGGCATGGCCGAGCATGGACTCGCAACGCGCCTGATCCAGCCGGACCTTGAAGGCCAGCGTGGGGTCTACCTCCCAAGGGTCCTTGGGGATGAGCTGGAAGGCCACCGCGAAGTAGGCCGCCGCCGAGCGGAACGCGGTGGAGGCCTGGGCTTTGGCGCCCGCGCCCGCGTTCAGGCCTGCGACGCGGTGGCGCTCCGCCGGGTCCGTCAGCAGCTCCGCTCCGGCGTTGAGCTGGCCCACCACGTCGAAGAGCCGCTCCTGGAGTTCCTCGGGAGACAGGCTGGCCAGCAGCAGGCGGCCAATGCGCAGGTGCACGGCCTTGCGCTCCTCCAGGGGAATGAGGGCGTGGGCCGCTTGCTGGATGCGGTCGTGGAGGAAGCGGTAGTTCTCCGAGCCGGTGAGCGCCACCAGGCCCTCCTGGAGCGCGGGCTCGAGCCGATGCTCCACCTGCCCCGAGTCCTCCAAGCCGGAGATGAGGAGGAGGATGCGCAGCGGGAAGGCGTTGCCCACACAGGCTGCCAGCCGCAGCAGGTGCTGCGTGTCCGTGGGCAGCTGGCGCAGCTTGCCCACCATGAAGTCTACGACGTTGTCGGAGTAGCCCTTGGCGCGGACGGCCTCGGCATTCCAGCGCCAGGTGCCATCGGGCGTGCGCACCAGCAGGCCGTCCTGGTTGAGCGTGAGCAGGAACTGGAGGAGGAAGAAAGGGTTGCCGCCTGTCTTCGCCCGGGCCAGCGCCGCCAATGGCTCGACCACCGCCAGGCCCGCGCCGGGCAGGGTGTCGGCCACGAGCTGCTGAACGTCCTCGAAGCTCAGCGGCTCCAGCCGCAGGTCCGTCATCCGCGCCCCGGCTTTCCGCAGCTCCACGAGCGTGAGCGCCAGCGGGTGTGAGGGGCTCACCTCATTGTCGCGGTAGGCACCGATCACCAGCATGGGCGGCGTCTCGGTGTGGGTGAGCAGGTGCTGGAGCAGCTGGAGGGTGGCCATGTCCGCCCACTGCAAGTCGTCCAGGAAGAGGACCAGCGGGTGCTCGGGGGTGGCGAAGACGCCGAGGAACCGGCGGAACATGCGGTTGAAGCGGTTTTGCGCCTCGGAGGCCGGCATCTCCGGGAGCGTGGGCTGCGGGCCGGCGACGAGCTCGAGCTGGGGCACGATGTCCACCAACATCTGCCCCTGTCCCTCCCAGGCCTCGTGCAGATACTCCGACCACCGGAGGAGCTCCGAGTCCGTGCCCGTGAGCAGTTGCTGCGTCAGACCCCGGATGGCCTGGGCCAGGGTGGAGTAGGGGATGTCCTGCTGGAACTGGTCGAACTTGCCGCTGAGGAAGAAGCCGCGCTGGCGCACCACCGGCTTGTGCAGCTCATGCACCACCGCGGACTTCCCGATGCCCGAGTATCCGCTCACGAGGACCAGCTCGGGCCGGCCCTCGACGGCGATGCGCTCGAGGCGCTGGCGCAACGTGGCGGCCTGCGCGTCCCTTCCATAGAGCCGCTGCGGCAGCTGGAAGCGCGTCGGGTAGTCGTGGAGTCCGGGAAGGAAGTCCTCCCGCTGGCCCCGGCTCAGGGTGTCCTGGCACCGCTCCAGGTCGGCCTTCAGTCCTTCGGCGCTCTGGTAGCGCTCCTCGGCCACCTTGGCCAGCAGCTTCAGGACGATGGCGGACAGCACGGGCGGCAGGCCGGGGACCCGCTCGGTGAGCGGCTGTGGCGCCAGCGCCATGTGCGCGTGGAACCACTCCAGCACGTCGCGCCCGTGGAAGGGGCGGCTGCCGGTGAGCAGCTCGTAGAGGGTGATGCCCAGCGAGTACAGGTCCGTCCGGTAGTCCACCGAGCGGTTCATGCGCCCGGTTTGCTCCGGGGACATGTACGGCAGGGTGCCCTCGACGAGGGTGCCCTGTAGCGCATCCACGTGCTCCACGAGCTGAAGGCTGGCGCTGCCGAAGTCGATGAGGCGCGTCTCGCCCTTGGGCGTGAGGATGACGTTGGAGGGCTTCAGGTCCTTGTGGACAATGCCGCGGCGGTGGAGCTCTGCGAGCGTCGAGGCCAGGGCAATGCTCAGCTCCAGGGCGCGCAGCACCTCGAGCGGCTTGCCGGTGTGCTCGGACAGGGGGGCACCCTCGACCTCCTCGAGCAAGAGCACTGGACGATCCTGGATCTGCTCGCAGGTGTGGACGTGGGTCACCCCCCGCACGTCCCGGAGCCGCTGCAGGATGCCGAACTCGCGGCGGTACCGCTCGCGCTCCCGGGGGCCGGGCGAGGGTGCCACCGGGGTTTTCAAGATCAGAGGCAGGCCGTCCGAGTCGCGGACGGCGTGGAACAGCAGGTTGGCGCCAGTCGACTTGATGGCTCCAAGAAGGGTGTAGCCTGGGATGGTGATCATGACGGGCCTCTGGGCGGGCATAGCCGTCGCCCTGGCGGTGTGCCCAGTAAAGCAGAGGCTCGCCCGGCATACGCATGTCCGCGTGGGGACCCCGGAGCGACGCTTGCTTGGGTGCCTTGACCCCCGCCGGGCTCCGTCTCTAGAGGCCGAGAAGAAGCCTTAGCGCACTCTCGGTGGAGGGCCCGAGGGCGCTGTCTCCGAGGCAGGCTCCTTCCAGACGGTGTTGGGTTCACGGAGAGCGAACCCCTCGAAGGTCACCGCGAGGCTGTCCTCCGGCGCATGGAGGCGGTACCACCACCCCACGGGGAGTAGCAGCAACTCGCCCGCCGCCAGTTCCACCGTCAGTCGCAGCGCGGGGGTGGGAGGCGCGGCTCCCTCCTGCTCGGTGCTGCCCCCCGCCTCTTCCCGTGTGATGCGATGGAGCTCGAACGAGGGGACGAGCTGCAGGACACTCCTTCCCGAGAGCTGACAGCGCAGCAGGTTCTTCCGCAGCGGGCCCAAGGGGAGCTCTGCCCCAGCGGGCTCGAGCCAGAGCCGCGGAGCGCTGGCCTGAAGGTCCTCGGCGGCGTATCCGCGAGGAGGGTGGAGCTCCTCCAGCAGCGGCTTCCATTCCGCGCGCTCCAGCAAGGACACGGAGAGGGGCTCTCCCGGGCGAGCCACCGGGCCGAGCTGCTCGGTGATGCGGGCCAGTGTCCACCCGCCCCGTGCCGTCCACTCCGTGAGCGCGCCCTGGATCACCACCGGCCGGTTGCGAAAGTAGTAGCGCTCGAAGAAAGCCTCTGCGGGCAGTGCCACGTGGCGGTCCACCTGCTGGTGCGCGCCCGCCTGCCGGAAGAACTCCGCGTAGACGTCCAGGAGCGTCTCCATCTTCCGCTGCATCTGGGCCACCCGCACGACGCCCTGGAAGTGAGGATCCTGCGTCTCGGCCAGCAGGGCCGAGCGAGCCAGCTCCGCGTCCACCCCGCCCTTCACCAACACCTCCACCAGCTCCTCCGCCTCCACCCCGAGCAGCAGGTTCTCGACGAGCCACTCCCTCCACTCGGCGGAGAGCGCGGAAGGGTCTTTGCCCGAGTCCTGGGTCATGGAGTCTCCACCTTTCTCATGGCCGCGCCCTCGCTGTCCGGGTCCGGGCCGATCCAGCAGTTGCGCCAGTACGTGTTCCGCTCGGGCAAATCAAAGCTCACGAACGTCACGGAGATGCTCACATCCAGGGCGTGCACGGCATGCCACCACCCCACGGGAATCAACAGCGCATCGCCCGGGCCCACCACGAAGTCCAGCACCGTGGCGTGCTGGAACTCGGGGAAGCGTGCGGGATCCGGCGTCCGGGGATCCACGGCGCTGTACAGCCCCTGGTGGTTGTAGGCGCGAGGCAACTCGAAGGAGGGGATGAGCCGGAAGCGCTTGCGTCCGAGCACCTGGCAGAAGAGCACGTTGAGGTGGTCGTGATGCAGGGCGGCCCAGGTTCCCGCCGGGCCGAACCACAGGTGGACGCTGTCGGGGACGTGGATGTCGGGACGGATGAAGCCCTTCGGCGCTCGGATGTCCTCCAGCAAGGGCTGGAACGCCTCGCGCTTCAGCAGGCTGTTACGCGCCACCATGTAGATGTCGTTCGACTCTTGGGTGGCTTCGATCCGCGCGGCGTACTCGCGCATCGACAGGGAGGTCCTCAGGCGGGAGACGTGGAGATCCGGCTGGGCCTCCGCATCCCGCCCGGCCATCACCTCGACCTGCGCGTCTCCGAAGCGGTCCGCGAAGAACCCGGGCGACCAGCGCCGCAGCGCTGGCCAGTCCTCGAGCAGTCCTTCGATGACCACGGGCCGATTCTGGAAGTAGTAGCGCTCGAAGAACTCGGCGGGGGCGAGCTGGGCTCGGCGCTCGACACCCTGTCCCGCTTGGGACTGCCGGTAGAGCGCGCTGTAGGTGTCCAGGAGGGCTCTCAGGTGCGCCCGGCGCGCGAGGTGACGCGAGGCCCCGCGCACCGCGGGGTGGGCCGCGGCGGCTTCCAACTCCGCGCGCGCTACCTCAGGCGCCAAGCCCCCCTGGACCAGCGAGGAGAGCAACGCCTCCCGGGGGACGCCCAGGGCGAGGTTCTCGGCGATCCACTCACGCACCGGCATGGCGCGGATATGATATGAGGAGGAGCGGCTTTCGAAGCGAGGACTTCATGTCGAGCAACGGTGATGCGTCGTCGAAGCAGGGCCGGAACAACTGGATGATCGTCCCGAATCCGTTCATCGTCCCGAATCCTTCGCCGAACCCCGGCGAGGAGACGTTCGAGCGCACCCAGCGCAAGCCGACCGCTCCGCCCTCCAAGCCGCCGCTCGCGCGCTGAGGGACGCTCACAACAGCCGCCAGGGCGTGTTACCGCCCGGAACCTCGAACGTCTGGAACGACACCGACACGCTCACGTCGAGAGCGTGGACCCAGTGCCACCAGCCCACCGGGATGAAGAGCAGCTCTCCCGGTTCGAGCACGGCCTCCACCAGATCCACATCGCGGTAGGCGGGGAACCGCTCGAAGTCGGGGCGTGTGGCGTCCACCTCGCTCCAGACGCCGTGGTGATTGTAGAGACAGTGGAGCTCGAAGGACGGGATGAGCTTGAAGTGCTTCCGCCCGTGAACCTGGGCGAACAGGACGTTGGACAGATCGTGATGCAGAGAGGTGAGGGTCCCCGCGGGGCCCACCCAGAGCTTCACGGTCCGGTCGCGGACTGGGCGCAAGAGCCCTTCGAGCGGGCGCAGATCCTCGAACATGACGCGCAGCTCCGGCCGCTCCAGGGCGAAGTTGCGCGCGGTGAGGTAGAGATCATTGGTGGGACCGCCGCTCAGCAGCCGCTGAATGAAGTCTCGCAGGGGCATCACCGAGCGAAAGCGCTCAGGGGCGATGTCGTGGCTCGGATCGCTCTCCCGGCCGGCCATCACCTCCACCGGAATGTCCCCAAAACGCTCGGCTAAGCGCTCGGGACGCCAGCTGTCCATGGCGGGCCAGTCCTTCATCCGTCCCTGGAGGATGACGGGCCGGTGTGCGTAGTAGTAGCGCTCGAAGAACTCGCTCGCGGAGAGGTCCGCCCGGCGCTCCAGGCGCTGGTTCCACCCGGACTGGCGGTGCAGCGCGGCGTACGTCTCGAACAATGCGCGCAGCTCGCCCTGCCGCTGGGTGACACGCGTGGCCGCCACCACCGCTGGGTGATGACGGGTGGCCTCTACCGCCGCCCGTGCCGTGGCGGACTCCACGCCCTCCTGAACCAGACGCTCCGTCAGGAGCGCCGGAGGGACGCCTCGCGTGAGGTTTTCAGCCAACCAGGCCTGCTGCTCCGGCGCGAGGCGCTGTGATTCCATCCGCGCCACGGTACTCGGGATGAACTTCTTCTGGAACATGGCGGGCGGGATAATGTGGCTCCGCCATGCTGCCAATCCTCCGGGAGCGGGCGCTGCTGTTCGCGGTCTACTTGACGCTGCTGGCGCTCTTCCCCGTCAACACGCCGTTCGATTCGAAGCTGACGCTGCCGACCACGGTCTCCCTGCTGCGCGAGGGGAACATCAACCTGGACGAGTACGCGCCCACCTTCGAGACGTACCGCCACGGGCTCTACGAGCGGGAGGGGCACCTCTACAACTTCTTCCCCTTGGGGCCCTCGCTGGCGGCGCTACCGCTGGTAGCGCTCACGGACGGGGCCGCGCGCCTGGCCGAGCCCCTGGGCCACGTACATCCTTCCTTCTCTCGTCCGGTGGCGCGCTGGCGGGCCCTCTACGACGCCACGGGAGCGCTGCCGCTGGAGGACTGGAATGATCCGCAGCGCTTGTTCGCCTCGGTGATGGTAGCGCTGGCGGGGGTGGTGATGTACGCGCTGGGGAGACAGACGCTGTCGCGTCCCCGGGCGCTGCTGCTCTCCACAGCCTTTGTCTTCTGCACACCGGCGCTGTCCACGGCGAGCCGAGCCCTGTGGCAGCACGGGCCCTCCATGCTGTGCCTGTCGTGGGTGCTGCTGTGCCTGGTGAAGGCGCGGGCGGAGCCGCGCTATGCGGGGTGGGCGGGGCTGCCGCTCGCGCTGTCGTACGTCATGCGGCCCACCAACGGGGTATCCGTGCTGCTGCTGTCCGTGTACGTGCTGTGGACGCACCCGCGGCAGGCGGTGAAGTTCTGCACGGGGGCCCTGGTGGTGGCGGTGCCATGGTGCGCGCTGAACCTGGCCCACTACGGCTCGGTGCTGGCGCCGTACTACGACTCGCAGCGGCTGGAGACGAACCTGGCGCTCTTCGCCGAGGCGCTCGCGGGCAACCTCGTCTCGCCGGCCCGTGGGCTGTTGGTGTTCACGCCGCTGGTGCTGCTGAGCTTCTGGGGGCTGGTGCTGGAGCGCCGGGCGGGCACCTTCACGCGGCTGCACGGCTTCCTGCTGGGGGCCTTCGTCCTCCACTGGCTGGCCATCTCCTCCTTTCCGCACTGGTGGGCAGGGCACTCGTATGGGCCGCGCTTCTTCACGGACATGGTGCCCTACCTCTTCTTCTTCCTGGTGCCGGTGGTGCGCGAGCTGGGTTGGAGCGGAGAGCGGGCGCGGCGTCCGCTCACGGCCACCTTCGCGGTGCTGGCGCTGGTGAGCCTGGCCATCCACATCCACGGTGCCAGCTCGCGCAAGGTGTACCAGTGGAACAGCACCCCGGTGGACCTGGACTTCCACCCCGAGCGGCTGTGGGACTGGAGCGATCCACAGTTCCTCGGGCGGCGTTCCTGAGGTTGGGGCGGCTGCCTTCCAGCCCAGCGTGTCGCGAACACGCAGCTGAGTAGTCTCTCCACGCAGCCCCCGTTGCCGGAATCTGCGGCGGAACCCTTCCGCGCACAACCCTGCTGCACGATTCCTGGCCTGTGCTGCGTTCCCAGCGCTCCCCAGGCATCTCGGTGACATCACCCCAGGCTCCGGGTCTTGGCACGGCGGGTGCTCTGCGCCCCGGCACGTGCAGCAACCAAGCTTCGCTGCACAGCTGGGTGCGTGCATCCAGGCAGATCCAACCCTTGAACGATCACCGCAGGAGAAAGAAGAAAATGATGAAGCAGAGTGTCATCGGCGGCGCCCGAGCGCGGCTCGTGTCGGCGCTGCTCTCGAGCATGACCTGTGCAGCCATGATCCTGAGTGCGGCGGCGGAAGCCGCGGACAGCAGGGTCCCTCGCGCGACGAGTCAGGAACCGCAAAGTTCTCCCCCGCGGGGTTTCTCCTCGTGGGCGGAGCTGGCGGCGGCGCAGGAACCCCTGACCCGGGCTGCGGACGCGCTGAGCGAGCTCATCGAGGCTCGTGGGCTGAGCGGGTTCTCGGGAATCACCCTCGACGTGCCCCAGCGGCTCGTCACGCTGTACTGGAAGGCTGGCCAGAAGCTTCCGCTCGAGGTGGCCCACCTCGTGGAGCAGCTCACCTCGCGGGAAGGCATCCAGATCGCGCAGGCCGAGGCCGCGTACTCGAAGGCCGAGCTGCGGGCCGAGGCGGAGCGTATCTTCGATGAAGCTCTCGCGCCTGGCGTCGCGCCGGGGGTTCAGGTGTACAAGGTGGCTCCTCTTCCGGGCTGGTCGGGCCTGTCCGTGAGCATCAGTGGGCCGGTGGAGGAGGCCTCACGGATGGCGATCTTCAATCAGAAGGTCCATCTGAAGCTCGAGCAAGGCAGGCCTCTCGCCCACTTCTCGCGCCTGGACGACTGGGCGCCCTATTTCGGAGGCGCTCGCATCAAGAACTCCACCGTCTCCTGCTCCTCGGGCTTCGCGGTGGGCAACCTCTTCGGCCAGGGAATGCTCACGGCGGGGCATTGCGCCCATGGCAACGGCGTCACCTTCTACACGGGGGTCGGCAACGTCATGGGGTCCACGACGGCATACAACAAGCCCTATGACACCGTCCGGATTGCTGTCGCCGCGTCTGGCGATATCTACGATGGCGGCGTCGGGGTGGGTGAGTTCACCAAGGGGGTCGCCGGCGCCAGCAGGAACTACGTGGGAAACTGGGTGTGCACCTCGGGCTCCTTCTCTGGCGCCCGCTGCAACATCATGGTGACCAACGTCGGCATCTACTGGAACGACATCACCACCTACCGGTATGGCCCCATGGTCGAGGCCGAGGAGCAGTCCCATGAGTTCGCCGCCGGTCCAGGCGACAGCGGCGGCCCCGTCTTCTCGCTCTCCTCCACGGCGGGAATGGTCGTCGCGAAGGGGACCATCAGCGCTGGAGACCCGGGCGGTGCCCCTGCCTCCTGCACGGATTCGGCTCGGACGGATTGCAGCTACCGCATCGTGTACCCCGATATCAAAGATCTCTTGAGCGTCCACGACGTGTGGATCGTGACCCAGTGATGAGCCACCCGAACCGCACAGGAAAGAACATGCACCGGGTCCATCTGTCCTTGTTGCTGCTGTCATGCCTCGTCATGGCTTGCGGCGAAGAGAACCCCTCGGAGTCCCAGGAGTCGCAGCCAGCCCTGGGGCAGCGGAGCGATGCCGTCGTCAATGGGACCGATATGAATTCGGCGGACTCAGGCTTCGCGCTGCTCCAGACGAGCCACGGAAAGTGCACGGCCACGCTGCACACCAACCATTGGCTCATCACGGCGAAGCACTGCCTCACGAACTACGACCTGACCTACCCGCACACGGTCAGCCTCAAGATGGGCTCGGAGACCCGCCGCCCTCGGAGGTTCATCCTCCACCCCACCGAGGATCTGGCCATCATCCTGTTGACCGAGCCTTTCACCCTCTTCAGCTCGGACCACTCGTTCTTGCGGCCGGTCTACAGCGGCACGGCGGTGTCGCTGGATGACTATGTCCTGCAGGTGTTCGGGTATGGATACAACACCCCGGATGGCACGGGGGCCGGAACGCTGCGCTATGCGGAGCTGAAGGTCGACGGCTACGCGGACGCCCCCCATTACCTGCTGGTGCGGCCCACGTCGGGGAAGCAACTGGCGGAGGGCGACTCGGGGGGCGCCAGCATCTGGCGTGGCGTCTTTGACTGGCAGTGCCCGCTCCAGTCCCTTCCGGGCTGCATCGCGGGCATCTCCATCGAATGCTCCTATGTGGCGGGGCAGACCCTGCCGCCGTCCTGCACCCAGCTCCCGGGGGGCTACTTCCACGACTGGTTCTACTCGAACATCCAGCCCACCAATGCGGCGACCTTCGTGAGCCAGTCGGTTCCCACGGAAGTCCAGGCCGGGCAGCCGTTCACGGTGTCCATCACCCTGCGCAACAGCGGCGCTGCCGCGTGGACGTCGGATCGGGAGTATCGGCTCGGCTCGCAGTCACCTCAGGACAACAACAGCTGGGGTGCCGGCGGGCGTGTGGGGCTCGACCTCTACGATCTGATCGCGCCAGGCGGCACCAAGACGTTCCAGTTCACGGCCGTTGCGCCCAACCTGGACTACACGAGCACCATCGCCTTCCAGTGGCGAATGCTCCGGGAGAACGTCGAGTGGTTCGGCGACTACACGCCGCAGGTCTTCATCACCGTGAGGGGAGAGTACGGCGACACCCCGCCGGATCCTTGCGACATGGACCCTACGCAGTGTGAACCGCCCATCTGCGACACCCGTCCGTGGCTGTGTGATTAAGCCACCGTAGGCCCTGTCTGACGGACGCAGGCGGCGTGGAGTGAGCGCCGCCTGCACCGGGCCATGCGAAGCACGCGCTTTGACACGTCGACCGAAGGGCTGACGTGTCAACCGGAAGGGCTGACGCGTCAAGTGACCGCGCTCCACGCTGCCAGCGACCGTGGTGGACACCGCCTGCGCCCCTTCAGATCACATGCCCTGCACCGTGCCCCGGCCCGAGCTGGAGCTGTCAGACGCGCGCGCCCCCGGCTCAAGCTGTCAGCGCATGCTGGCAGACTCCCGAGGGGAAGTGGCCCAGCCTTGACCCGCACCGCCCTCTCTTCGGTGAAAGGACGTGGAATGAACTTCCGAACGTGCAGCGCACTCCTCCAAGCCGTTGCCGCTGCCGGAGTCGTCGCTGGGTGCGCCACTTCTCAAAAGGCGCCTGAGACTCAAGAGGCGCCTGAGACCTACGCTTGGGCGCCCGTACGCCCACCCGCTGTGCCCGGCACGGGCCTCCCCACCCCCGGGCAGCCAGGGCAGGTTCGCCCCCAGCCCCTACCTCGGAGCCCGCACAAGCGCGTCTTGCCGCCCACCCGGGAGCCGGGCCTTTGGGCCGGAGACGCTCCTCGGGCCTCGCAGGATCCGGAGGCGAACCCCGCACCGGAGGGGCCCCGAGCGAACAGGAGCGCCCCGCCTCCCCCAGTGACGCTGGAGCGCCGCCCGGAGTGCCAGCCCATCCTGGTGCCGCACGCGGGCGGGGATGTCCCGCATAACGAGTGCGCCGATAAGTTTCCGCCCAACCGTTATCCCGGCATGGACGTATTCGTGGGCGGTGAGCGCTTCGATGCGCTGCAAGTCGGCGTGCGTGTGCTGTGGGAGATCAAGACCCACCGATTTGACACCTACCCTGACTTTATCCAGGAGCAGGAGATTGAGAAGGAGGTGGCGCAACTGACCGAGGAACTTGCCGCTGCGCGGGCCTGTGGATACGACTTCGTTGTTGGGGTGAGCACCCAAGAGCACAAAGACGCGCTGCTCAAGGTCCTTCCCTCCCTCAAGATCGTCGTCACGGGATGCAAACGATGACCACTCGAAATCGCCTCATTCTGGCCGTCTACGCGCCAGCGCTCGTGGCCAATGACGGCCGCACACTTGCTGTCGTCAGTGGTATGGAACGGGCGCTGCCCGGCTTGCGCCTGAAGTGGGAAGTGGGCGAAGGAGGGCGCCCCATCGAGTTACCGCAACGCGACGCTTGGCTCGTTGAGGCGACAAGACGCGGAAAGCTCCCGCTCCTGTGCAATGGCGACGAGAGCTACCCTGTGACGGTTGCGGGGAGACAGAGCCCAGCAATCCTCAGCCCGGGCGGTCAGCCGCAACTCCACGTTCATGCGAAGTTGCCACTAGACGAGGCCGTTATCGCGGCAGCGGCGGAGATGCTGGAGGGCGTAGCGGAGGGCGCACGCGCGTTCTGGGGGCATGCCACGCCGGATGCCGCTGCGCTGGACATCGCGTATCAGACAGCACCCACGCTGGAAGGACCGCCATCCCCACGCCGGGGGTTGCCCGCCCTGAAGCTCTTCGACCACATCCGCTCGCCAGAGATTCCCTATTCCCTTGGTTGGCTGAACTTCTGGTCCGCCGCTGCCGCGCAAG
The DNA here is from genome assembly GCF_000737315.1 of Hyalangium minutum. GTDB lineage: Bacteria > Myxococcota > Myxococcia > Myxococcales > Myxococcaceae > Hyalangium > Hyalangium minutum. Next base: position 112,954 of record NZ_JMCB01000024.1, on the reverse strand, counting down.
TGATCGGGTTCCCGGACCCGGCCCGCGACGCCGAGCTGCTCACGCGAGCGCGGCGCACGGCGTCGGGCGGGTGGGTGGTGCAGCTCACGGATGCACCGCTCGATCTTGACAACCCCGCCCATCTAGAAGCGCTCTTGCGGACCTACGAGCGCTTCCCGGAGATCGGCGGGCGCGTCACTCCAGGCTGAAGGAGGTCTGGGCCGAGCTGGAGCTGTCCGCCGTGGGCGCCACCCGAACCGAGCTGGCGCCATCCGCCGCGCGCCACCGGGACCGAGCTGGCGCCATCCGCCTGGAGCAAGCTGCTGGCGCTTGCGGAGGAACAGCGGGTCATCCCGCAGGCTCCCCGCGTGCGACTCTTCGGGAAGCTGCCCAAACCCACCTTCGATTTCCTCACCTTCGAGGAAGCCGAGCGGTTGATCGATGCAGCCGAGCCGGAATGGCGGACATTGCTTCTGGTGGCGCTCAAGACGGGGCTTCGTCAGGGAGAACCAGGAACTGATGGGCCACGTCACGATCGAGATGACCGAGCGCTACGCCCATCTGAGCCCCGACACGCGGCGAGAGGCGGTCAGTGTTCTTGACCGGCCCCTGCCGCTTGCGCCCGCATGCGACATACGTGCAATACGGATGGAGGAAGCCGCTAACCATCCGTAAAGACGTACTAAAAAAGTGGAGGCGGCGGGAATCGAACCCACTGCCACCTGAGAGCTTCGCCCCAGCCCCCGAGTTGAGGGGGCCTTCTGGGGCGTATACTCGCGTGTCTGGAGGCTCTCCCACGCATTCGCGGGCAGCAGAACGAGGACACCCCATCATGAACAATCAGGAGCCAGTCCGGGCGCAACCCCTCACGCGCGAGGCGTTCGGGCCGTTCGGCGATGTCATCAGCGTGGAGCGCGCGGGCGGCTCCAGCGCCAACCAGGGCACGGCCCGGCGCTATGACCGGGTAGCCCAACTGGCCAGCACCCGGCCGGAGGCACAGCCGAACCTGGCGGTGTTCCGCTCGGTGGCCAAGGCGCTGCCCTTCGAGGTGCGCCTCGTCGAGCGCCACCCGTGCTCGACGCAGATGTTCATGCCGGTGGCGTGCCAGCGCTTCCTCATCGTCGTGTGCCCGAGTGACGCGCAGGGAGAGCCGGAGCTCTCGCAGCTCTGCGCGTTCGTGTGTGGCCCAGGGCAGGGGATCAACTACCACGCGGGCGTCTGGCATCACCCCATCATCGCGCTCGAGGGGCCTGCGGACTTTCTGATGCTGGCGTGGGAGGACGGCACCGCCCGCGACTGCGAGGAGCGTCCCCTCTCAGCTCCGCTGCTCGTGACCAGCGACTGAGCGGTGGGTGAGCCCCCGGGGGCGAGCAGCGAGCGTTCTGGAAGCGAGCGCTTCGCCCGGATGGTGCATGGCGGACAGCTCGTATCCAGCTTGTTAGCGCCACCTGTGGGCAGAAAGGGTCGCCATGCCGGAGGTTCGCTCGCGAGGGGCTCGCATTCGCTACGACGATGGGGGACAGGGGGAGCCTGCGCTGCTCTTCCTGCCTGGCTGGTGCTCCCGCCGCGCTGTGTTCGGCCCCGTCACTTCCCGGATGAGGGCGCGCCACCGGGTGCTCTCCATGGACCTGCGCGGGCACGGCGAGTCCGAGCAGGGGGACGGAGACTTCACCAGCGACACCGTCGTGGACGATGCCCTGGTGCTGGTGCAGGCCAGCGGCGCCCGGCAGGTGGTTCCCGTCGCGCTGTCCCACGCGGGGTGGTTTGCCGTGGAGCTCCGGCGGCGGCTCGGGGAGCGAGTCCCGGGGCTGGTCTTGCTGGACTGGCTCGTCCTCGAGCCTCCCCGCGCCTTCCTGGAGGCACTGAAGGGAATCCAGTCCTCGGCGTGGAAGGGAAGCCGCGACGAGTTCTTCCGCATGTGGCTGGAGGGAGTCGACTCGGAGGAGGTCATCCGCTTCGTCCGCGAGGACATGGGCTCGTTCGGCGCAGAGATGTGGCATCGCTCCGGCTGGGAGATCGCCAACGCCTATGCGCAGCAGACCTATCCTCTCCGTGCGCTCTCCGCCCTGGTGCCTCCCGTGCCGGTGATGCACCTGTACGCGCAGCCTGCGGATCCGGCGTATGAGATGGCTCAGCAATCCTTTGCCGCGGACCACCCCTGGTTCCAGGGGGTGAGGCTGGACGCGCGCAGCCACTTCCCCACGCTGGAGGTGCCCGAGGTGGTGGTGGAGCACCTGGAGCGCTTCCTCGCCGGGCTCGGGGCGGGGGAACGGGTCTCTCCCCCGCCTCCGCTTCCCTCTCCTTGAGCAGAGACGTGCATTGCTCCTCCCTCGGCTCCTGGCGTTAACTCGGGAGCGTGCGACGGAGGAGTGGGTACGTGATGCGATGGAATGTTCCTGTACTGGTGCTCGGGTTGGGGGTGTTGCTGGGGCCCGTGGTGCTGGCCCAGGCGCCAGCGGGGGGTGAGGGCTCGGTCGCAACGGACTCGGAGCGCAGCACGCAGGCGCTCGCGGTGTACGAGCAGGGCAAGCGCCTCTACGACGCGAAGGACTATGCGGGCGCCCTGGAGAAGTTCGACCAGGCCGCTGCCCTGGAGCCCGGCAAGGCCCGGTGGCAGTACAACCGTGGGCTCACCCTGCGGAAGCTGAACCGCTTCCCCGAGGCACGCGAGGCCCTGCTCCAGTCGCTGACGCTGGACCCGGAGTACAAGAAGGCGGAGATCGACGACAAACTGCGCGAGATGGGGTTCTCCCAGTCCGATCCCTCTCCGGCAGCGACGGACGGGAGCACCTCAGCGCCAAGCCCGGCCTCTCCTGAGTCTGAGCCGAACGACACGGCGGCCACCGTCATCGCCGGAGTCATCTGCTTCGCCGGCCCGCTCCTGTTCGTCGGTGGCCTCATCTTCTTGATTCGCTTCCTCATCCGGAGGGCGAAGGCTCGGGGTGAGGACGCTCCCCCACAGCGCCGTGCCCCCGGGAAGACGTCTGCCAAGACACCGATGCGCAGTGTGGACGTGTCGCCCCTGGATCAGCGGATGGAACAGGTGGCGAGCGCGTTGACCTCGGTGGAGCATGCCCTGCGCCTGGAGGAGGACGCCGACCTGCGCGCGCTGCTCAACCAGGCCACGATGGCGGAGCAGCGAGCGCGTGATGAGCTCGCGAAGGCCCGCGTGGGAAAGGTGACCCCCGAGGCGGCGGAGGTCCCCATCCGCGCGGCCGAAGAGGGCGCGAAGGCCGCGGAGGAGCGGGCCCGGACGCTCTTTGGAGACAGGGCCTTTGCCCCCGAGGGCGAGCGCGTGGGCTGCTACTTCTGTGCTCGCCCCCTGGCGAATGCCTCCTTCCGGATGCAGGTGCCGCTCAAGCGAGGCGAGACCGTTACCTCCGTGCTGGCGTGCCCGCCGTGCGCGAACATGGCCGCCGCGGGCCAGCCGCCCCCAGTCAAGGTGCGCGTCGAGGGCAATGGACGGATGGTCCACTGGAGCGAGCTGGGTGGGTTCGATCCGTATACCCATCGCCACAATGCGTATCCGGGCACTCGGAATGTCCCGGCTTGGGACTTCGCTCCGCAGCGCTCCCTGGCCGAGGTGGCGGCGATCGCCGCGGGCGGAGCCGCCATCGGTGGGCTGGCGGCGTACGGGGTGAGCAAGCTGCTGGACCTCGACAGCGCACAGGAAGCGGCGGCGGCCCAGGCCGCGGCGCAAGCTGCGACTCAGGCCGCGGCGCGCAAGGCCAGTGAGCAGCGTGAGGAGCGCGACTGGAGGGATCACTCCTGATGGGCGCGCCTCGCTTCCTCTTCTATGCCGTCAACGGTCTGGGCCTGGGCCATGTCACCCGGCTGCTGTCCATCGCTCGGGCGCTCAAGCGCCTCTCTCCCGAGGCCGAGGTGCTCTTCCTCACCTCGTCCGAGGCGGACCATGTCATCTACCGCGAGGGCTTCGCTGCGGTGAAGCTGCCCTCGAAGACAATTCGCGAGCGCTGCGGTCTGCGCAAGGGCAGCTACCTCAAGCTGGTCCAGACGGTGACGTGGAACACGCTGGCCGCGTTCGATCCGGACGTGCTCGTGGTGGATACCTATCCCACGGGCAGCTTCGAGGAGCTCATCCCCGCCCTGCGCTGGCGCCAGAAGAACGTCTTTGTCTTCCGAGAGCAGCGCGAGGAGTCTGCGGGCTCGGAGCTGCTCCAGGCCTCGCTGCGCCTCTACGATCGGATCCTCATCCCCCACGAGGACATCTCCGTGGTGGGGCCGCTGCCCGAGCTCGCCAAGGCCCGCGCGGTGGGACCCATCCTCATCCGCGAGCGCTCGGAGCTGCCCTCGCGCGCGCAGGCCCGGCAGGCGCTCGGGCTGCCGCAGGACGCCACGCTGCTCTACGCCTCATTTGGCGGCGGAGGAGATCCCGAGGGCGCGCGGGCGCTGACGCTCACGGCCCAGGTGGCGCGAGAACTGCCCGGTGTGCGGCTGGTGGTGGGCGCCGGGCCCTTGTGGCGCGAACAGCCTCCCGCGCTGGAGGGCGCGGTGGTGTTGCAGGGCCGCTACCCGGCCATCGACTTCCTCCCAGCCTTCGATGCGGCGGTGACGGCGGCTGGCTACAACGCTGTTCACGAGCTGCTGTACGCGGGCGTCCCCTCCGTCTTCGTGCCCTTCGAGCGGATGGTGGATGACCAGGAGAAGCGCGCCAGGGAGGTGGCCGCTGCGGACGCAGGGCTGGTGTGCGCTCCGCTGACGCGCGAGGGGCTGACCCGGGCGGTTCGCGAGCTGATGAACCCGGCCACGCGCGAGCGGTTGAGCGCGGCGGCCCGGAAGCGGGTGGAGTGCAACGGTGCGGAGCCCGCGGCCCGGGCGCTGCTGGAGTTGCTCGCATGAAGAACGAAGACGCGCTGAGAGAGCGGCTCAAGGGCTACCTGGAGCGCAAGCCCCGCACGGGCCCAGAGACGGTCCACCTGGACGTCACCAACGCGTGCAACCTGGACTGCATCACCTGCTGGAACTACGCGCCGGACCTGGCGGTGCCCAAGCCCGTGGCGTGGAAGCGGCAGCGGATGGACGCGGCCACCTTCCACCGCATGGTGGATGAGTCCGCCGAGGCCGGCGCCGAGCGCATTGTCATCAGCGGCGGCGGCGAGCCCTTCACGCATCCGGACATCTACGGCTTCATCGAGAAGGTGAAGGCCCGGGGCCTGCGGCTCACCATCATTACCAACGGGACGCTCTGTGCCTGGGAGCGGGTACGGGCACTGGCGGTGGACCAGCTCCTGCTGAACATGGCCTCCGCGTCGCCGGAGACGTACGTGGCCTATCACCCCAACCAGCCGCTGGAGACCTTCCACCGGCTCAAGGAGGGCGTCCGGCAGGTGGGGGACACCACGGCGGTGAACCTCGTGCAGGTCATCAACCGGGTGAACTACACGGAGCTCCCGGAGATGGTGCGGCTGGCGCACGAGCTGGGCGCACGCTCCTCCTTCAAGGTCGGCGACGTGCCCAAGGGCACCGAGCACCACGCGCTCACCGCCGAGCAGAAGCAGCAGGTCCTCGCAGAGCTCATCCCCGCGGCGCGCAAGCTCGCCAAGGCGCTAAAGGTGAAGCACAACTTGGACGCGTATGAGGCGCAGCTCTCGGGGAAGTGGCCCTCGGGGCAGGAGACCGGGTGCTTCGCGGGCTACCTCTACAGCCGTGTCTACGTGGATGGGCGCGTCTTCTTCTGCTGCGAGCACATCGAGGCCGGGCACGTGAAGGACGGTCCCTTCAAGGAGGTGTGGCGCGCTCCCGCGTACGAGGCCGTGCGCCAGCGCCTCCACCGGGGCGAGTACTACCCAGGCTGCGCGCGCTGCGGGAAGCACGACATGAACTTTGCGGCGGCCCGGGACTTGCGCGAGATGCTCGAGGCAGGGGAGCTGCCATGAGCGGTCCTCGGCCCACGGTGAGCTGGAACATCGTCGGTGGGTGCAACTACCGCTGCACCTACTGCGTCCAGAAGCACATGCCCGGCATCGGCGGGCCCACGGACGAGCAGCTCGAGGCGGCGCTCGCCACCCTCACGGCGCTCCCCGGGAGCTGGGAGTTCAAGATCTCTGGCGGCGAGCCCTTCATGCTCAAGCGGCTGCCCGAGGTAGCGCAACGGCTTGCGGCAGCGGGGCACAAGGTGTCCCTGCTCACCAACCTGTCCGCGCCGCTGCGGGTCATCTCCACCTTTATCGAGGCGGCGGGAGAGCAGCTGCGGACCTTCTCGTGCTCGCTGCACCGCGAGGAGGTAGAGGAGGCCGAGTTCTTCGAGAAGGCCCGTGCGGTGAAGGAGTTGCTGGCCAAGTGGCCTCGCGCCACCTTCGTGGTGAACAGCGTGGTGGTCCCCGGCCATGTCCCCGAAGTGGCGGAGAGCCGCGAGCGCTTCGAGGGCGCGGGCATCAAGTTCTACCCGCAGCTGATGCGCGTGAATGGACAGCCCGCGAAGTACGGCTGGGTGGACCGCTGGCGCATCGACCGGGCGTTTGGGGACATGGTGTCGCCCTCGCAGATAAACCGCGGCTACCAGCTCAAGGGGCGCTTATGCCACGCGGGCAGCAAGTACTTCATCATCCACCCCAAGGGAGATGCGTTCTCCTGCTACCCGGGGAAGCGCTTTGGGGATGGCCATTTGGGCAACATCTTTGACGGGACGCTCCGACTCTGGGACGCGCCCAACCCGTGCCGCTATGAGGTCTGCCCGTGCACGGTGCCGCAGAACCGGGGAATCATCGAGGGTTTTGGCAACTCCTCCGGCGAGGGCTCGCACTCGTTCTGAGTGGCCGGGGCTGACATGTCAGCCGTCCCATTGACGTGTCAGCAATAATCACTGACATGTCAGAAAAATATCGACCCTGAGAGGCTTTCGGTGCTTGTCATGTTGAAAGCCTTTCATTTACCTTGTCCCCATGGCGCGGTGACGCCCCCACGGGGACCGTATGAGCACAAGCACGACCTACAAGATCCATCCAGCGATTGGCATTGCACGCGTTGGGAACAGCCAGGAGTACTACATCGCGCCGGTCACCGCGGGAGGGCTGCCCCTCGAGCTGGATGGCAAGACACCTGTCACCCAGTTCCGGGACAACGCGGGAGGGCTTCGGAGGCAGGCGGCTCGCTTCCAGGTGTATGCCTATGACTCCACGAGCCCGAACGGGCGGCCCGTGGGCCCGGGACAGGGCAACATCCAGGACATCGAGTGGACGGTGCACCTGGCCAACAAGAAGGCCTCTTGGTACGAGTTTTCACAGACCTACGGGTCTGACGGCAACCACTCGAACCAGCCGCTGAGGAACCCGAGGAGCGAGGGGAAGGATCGCAACACCTTCATCATTGACTCCGGCCCTCGGACCATCTCCTGCCGGGGCATCCACTCGACCCCTCAGCAAGCGGACTTCGCCAAGGGGCAGGCCCCCATGGGATATCCCGAGAGCTTCCCTCCCAAGGGCTTGATCCCGGAGGGCAGTGACATCACCACCCTGGGGCAGATCTCCGCGGACAACAGCGGCTACCTGTATGTGCGGGGAGGATTGGGCAACTCCGGGTGCTCGGCGGCCTATGACGTCACTTCGGCCGTGGTCAAGGCGATGGTGAGCGACAATGCGATACCCCAGGCCATCGCCGACCTCTTGCAGCCCCAAGTGGTGGACCAGCCCTACGCTACCGTGGAGGCCTTCGAGGCGGCCCTCTTGAAGGCCCTCGGCTCCGACAACTACAACCAGTACAACGCTACCATCCAGAAGTACGCCTACCCTCAGCCGCGCATCGACACCTACGCCAACAACAACTTCTGGTGGGATGACACCTCTGACGGTCCCATCTCGGCGACGGTGTATCTGGAGACGGGCGAGAAGGTGGAGGTGACCCCCGCGTGGGTGCTGGTAGCTCCGCCAGCGTATGCCCCGCAGATCCTCAACATGGTCACCCTGTACGACACGATCTACAACGCGTTCGTCCAGGGGGCGGGCTACAACACGGACATCTACGATCCGGGCACCTATTCGGACAAATGGAACCCGGATTACAAGCCCAACTTCCAGGCGGAGATCCAACCCATCCTCAGCCGCCCACCTGTCTATCAGTGGGTGGCCGCGGTCAACTCGCAGGGCAACGCGGGTCACAACGGGCTGGTGTTGCCCAATGGCAGTGCCTCCTCGTTCTTCACGTTCCTCCGGGCGCCTGGAGATGAGAACACCGTGTCGCCTGGGCTAATGCCCAAGCTCGCGGGCGATAACCCCATCAGTCACTCCATCGCCCCGCCCAGTAACTACATGACCCTCACCCCGACCCAGTACTTCCTGCTGGGGCAGTTCGACCAGGGCTTGTGCGACAGGTCCACGCCCTCGGACTCCTCGGGGCCGGGAGCGCAGCTGGATCGCGCCACCCTGGAGAACTGTGTCGGAGGGCCGTTCTGTCCGGGCATCGAGATGACGTGGCTGTCCCGGAACCTGAAGATCTACAGCGAGCCGTTCCGCATCAAGCCCCTCGCGCCCACCGGGACGGGCCTCCAGTGGGACACCGAGCCCACTGCGGGCAACGGGCTCGAGCCGGGCGACCTCACCAAGTACATGGCGCTGCCCTGGCAGGCGGACTTCAACGAGTGCTCCAACCAGACCATTGATCACAGCCTGATCTGGTGGTGGCCCGCCCAGCGGCCCTATTACGTCTCTTACACCGACGAGAACGGCAAGGTCGCGCAGGGGTACTGGACCCGCCCCACCGACGTCCAGTTCAACAAGGACGAGGGGATGGTCTACAACTGGAAGGACCTGGGCTTCATCATCCAGCAGAGCGGGACCGGTTCACCTCGGTTCCTGGAGGTGCAGCGGCGGCCTCTGACCCATACGGACTCGGGAAGCTGATCGTGGACCCGACGTGTCATGACGTGGCCGTCCTCGGAGGCGGCCCGGCGGGCTCGGCCATGGCCCTGGCGCTGCGCAGGTACACAGGGCTCTCCGTAGCGCTGATCGAGCGCTCGGCCTATCAGGAGCTTCGGCTCGGAGAGACGCTCCCGCCAGACAGCCGGACGCTGCTGGCGAGGCTGGGCGTCTGGGCGGCGTTCCTGCAGCAGGGGCACCTGCGCTCGAGCGGGACGTGCTCCAGTTGGGGCAGCGCGGGGCTGGGGTACAACGATTCCCTGTACTCCCCCTGGGGGCCGGGGTGGCACCTGGATCGGCGGCTCTTCGACCAGATGCTGGCCACGGAGGCAGCCCGGCATGGCGTGGACGTCTATCTGTCCACGGAGCTCGCGGGCTGGGAGCGCCTGGAGTCAGGCGGCTTCCGGCTCCTCCTGCAGCGGCCCGAGCCGGACGGACGCTTGGCGCTGCAAGCCCGGTTCGTCGTGGATGCCACGGGCCGATCTGCTGTCTTCGCCACGGCCCAAGGGGCGCGACGCGTGACGGTGGATCGGACCTTCGCGCTGTATGGCTTCTTCCAGCTCCAGCCCGGACGGACGTTCGACGCCCACACGCTCGTGGAGGCCTGTGAGGAGGGCTGGTGGTACTCCGCGCTCTTGCCCCAGGGACGCGTGGTGGCGGGCCTCCTGGGAGATGGCGAGTCGCTCCGGGGGATGAAGCCGGGCAACCCGGAGCCGTGGCTGGCTTTGCTCGAGCGGGCTCCGGCGACGCGGCGGAAGCTGGAGGCCTGCGACTTCACCGGCGAGGCGCTGGCCCTGCCGGCCAATCTCTCCCGGCTGGAGCGCATGCATGGCGAGGGCTGGCTCGCGGCCGGCGACGCGGCGTGCACGCTGGATCCTCTGTCCTCCCAGGGCATCTCTCACGCCCTGCGCTCCGCCCTGCTGGCCGCGGAGGCGCTGCGCCTTCACTTTCAGGGCGAGCCGGGAGCCCTGAGCACCTACGAAGACACCCTGCAGGGGCAGTTCCAGGCGCACCTGCAGACGCGCCACCGTTACTACCAGCTGGAGCAGCGCTGGTCCGCGGCACCCTTCTGGGCCCACCGCGGGCAGGCGCTGGCACAGAGCCTCACTCCAGCGCGATGAACCCTCTCCTCGACTGAGCAGGAACGACACATGAAAACAGAACGTCATGGCAAGCTGCGGTGGGTCCTCGCCGCCGCAGGCGTGCTCTCGCTGGGCATCGGAATGGGAGTGGGCGCCTGCACCTCGGTGGAGCAGAGCATGGTCAAGCCCGGCGCGCAGACGCTCGCCGTCACCCCGGACAACGGCTACCTGTCGCCGCCCTATCCCGTGTTCCCCCACGGCAACACGCTGACGCTGTCCCTGGCGGACAGCGACCCGCAGGTGCAGCAGTTCGTGAACTTCTACTCCCAGGTGGGCAATGTCACCTTCCCGAACCTGACGCGCGACTCCCTGGCGCCGCTGCCCAACCGCTACCTGGACATCGCGCACAACGGGTTGAATGTATCGTCCGGCGACTTCAACTCCTCCCTGGTGTGCCAGTCCTGCCACGACAGTGATTGGAAGGCCCAGGGGACGAACCTGGGCAACATGGCGTTCTGGCAGCAGCCCTCGGTCTCGACCTCGTTCCAGACGCAGCCGCCCAACTCCCTGGTGTCCAACTGGTCGCTCTTTGGGGACTGGAGCGCGTCCATCAAGGCTCTGGCCGCGCGCGATCCCGTCTTCCTGGCGCAGGTGGAGAACACCCGCGGCCTGTCCCCCAACCAGCCCGAGCAGGTCGACAACCTCTGCCTGCGCTGCCACTCACCGCTGGGCCAGCGCCAGGCCGAGAAGAACAACCTCCTCTTCAGCCACTACATGCTGTACTCGACGCCGTCCGACTCCGGCTACAACAACCCGTTCCCCAAGGAGAAGTACGCGCAGCCGGACTACTCGGTGTACGGCGCGCTGGGCCGGGATGGTGTCTCGTGCTCCAGCTGCCACGCCACCTCGCCCGAGGGCGGCCTGCCCTGGGATGGCAAGGACTACACCGTCTTTTACGGCAGCGACACCCAGAGCGTGTACGGCAGCGGCGTCTCCGACCGCCTGAGGGATCAGGGCGAGAAGACCCAGCCGCCCCCGTTCCCGTTCTCGGCCTCGATGAACACCCGGCCGGGCACCGTCGTGGGGCCCGACTCCGGGCTCAATGGCGCGCCCATGGCCGCTGCGGGCCTGAGCCTGGAGACGGCCAGCACCGCCAATGCTCCGGACCACAACTACCTGCGGGATGCGACCGTCTGCGGCTCGTGCCACGTGGTGGTGCTGCCCAAGGTGCCCGACCAGTACAGCAACAAGCTCACCATCCAGCAGGCGGCGGCCCGGGGCGGCTACGTCAAGCCCGCGAGCTGCCCTCCCACCCAGAAGAACTTCACCGGGAACTTCCTCACGGACCCCTGCGTCGGGCTGGCCTATGAGCAGACGACCTACTTCGAGTGGCTCAACAGCAGCTTCGCCACGCAGACGGCCTCGTGCCTCACGTGTCACATGCAGCTGGCGAGCCCAGTGAACAACGAGCCCGGCGACTCGAACGTGGCGCAGGTGAACAGCGATCTGACGAAGTTCTACGGCTCCAGCACGGACCTGACACCGCGCGAGTACAACCGCCACACGCTGCTGGGCGTCAACCTCTTCGTCCACGAGATGTTCCAGCAGTTCCCGGACGTGCTGGGCATCGAGTACTACCTGAAGAACAACTCGGCCATCCCTCCGTACCTCCAGGATCCCTCCATCCTGAACCGGACGGGCAACCTCGTCGCCAACCCGGGCGCGGAGGCTGGCAACGCCAATGGCTGGATGGCCGCCGGCAGCCAGATCCAGGCCGTGAAGAGCGCGCCGGGTAGCGGCAGCACGGTGGTGCAGCCCAACCACGGGCAGTACTTCTTCAGCATTGGAGGAGGGCAGGGCGGGGGCGACGTGACCTTGAGCTTCGACGTGTCCCAGTACGCGGACACCATCGACCAGGGGGCGGGCACCGTGAAGGTGACCTGGGGCGGCGCTTCGTACTGCCTCGCCAGCGGCGCGTGTCAGGCCCTCGTCCTCTCGCAGGACACCGGAGGCAGCCCCGCCCGGCTTGCCAGCACCACCCCGGGGAAGTGGGCCCCGCTGGAGGGCTCGCTGGCCCTCGCGCCGGGGACTCGCAAGCTGACGCTCACGCTGCTGAATGGCAGCTTGGTGGATGACCTGTTTCTCGCCCTGGAGCTGCCGGTGGGCTCCTTCTCGCCGCTGGAGGACGCGCGGCGGCAGTACACCCTCGCCCAGAACCTGCTGAACGCCGAGCAGTCCATTCTCGACCTGGCCACCAACACCTCGCAGGGCGAGTTCAACCCGCGGGCGCCCGCAGTGCAGGTGCTCGTGGGCACGCCCACTGTGAGTGGCTCGAACCTGAACGCCACCGTGACCCTCAGGAGCAATGTGGGTCACAAGTTCCCCAGCGGCGCGGGCTTCCGGCGGGCCTTCATCCAGTTCGAGGTGCTCGACGCGGCCGGCAACGTCCTCTGGGCCTCCGGCCAGCCCAACACCTGGGGCGCCATCTGCCAGGGCGTCTGCCAGCCCGATGGCAAGAACGTCCTGCCGAGCGAATTCACGTCGGACTACCGGAAGCTCCAGCCCCACTACCAGAAGATCACCGACCAGACCCAGGCGCAGATCTACGAGGTGCGGGTGCTGGACGACTACAACCAGCTGACGTCCACCGAGCTGCAGCAGTTCACGGACGTCAAGGACAACCGCATCCTGCCCAAGGGGTGGGTGCCGCCAGCGAGCCGCTCCGCGAACGAGCAGGCGCTCGGGCTGAATCTCCAGCAGCTGGCCCTGCTCACCGAGCCCAAGAGCACCATCCTGGGCAGCAATGACACGAGCGTCTCGAGTGATCCCGACTACAGCGCGGCGTCCGCGCCCGGTGCCGACTCGATCGTCTACCAGATTCCCCTGTCCCAGGTGAGCGGCTGGCAGTCGGTCCGTGCCCGGTTGAACTACCAGACCATCCCGCCCTTCTATCTGAACGCTCGCTTCAAGGAGGCCCTGAAGGACTCCAAGGGCAACCCCACCACCCCGGGGCCGGCGATGTCCCGGCTGCTCTACATGACCAGCCGCCTGAATACGCAGGGTGGGCTGCAGTACACCCCGGTACAGCAGAGCAAGCCGATCGACTTCATGAACAGCTGGACCCTGGTGCTGGGCGAGAAGACCCAGCAGGCCCCTTGAGTCTGGCGGCTCCCTTTAAACCCTTCGTACACCCTGGAGAAGACACATGGCCGATACAGAGCAACTCATCGACATTCTCGTCGTCATCGATGCGGAGAGCGTCATGGCGCAGTTCGGCTCCGTCCAGCCGCCGCCCACGATGCAGAAGCCGACATCCATCGGGAAGAACTCCAACCTGGTCTACATGTTCGTCAAGTACGACGAGGTGGTCAAAGGAGATGCTTCCTCGAACCTGAACGTCTCCGTTCACCCCAACAACGTCATCCGCTGGAGGGGGACATCCCTGACGCTGAACACCCAATACAGCGTCATGCTCTACGCCTGTGACATCGCCCAGGGACAGAACCTGATCTCGCAGCCGACCCCCATCACGCCCTCGGTGACGGTTCAGGTCCCCACGCTGAGTGGAAACACGGTGACAGGGACGACGGCGCAGAACTTCCAGGACTTCTACTTCCAGTCCGTGGGGGAGGGCGCCGGATCGGTTAGCTACACGTTCTCTTTCGTCATCACGGACAACAGCGGCACGCCCCTGGGGTACTTCAAGTGGGATCCCTCCTTGATCATCTCTTGAGCCATTCGCCCTCAATTCAGGAAAGGCACGACCATGTCCAGCACTGATCCATTCGTCGACATCCTCACTGTCATCGATGCGAAGAGCATCGTGGAGGACTTCAGCAACAACCGGGGCTCGAAGGACCGGCCCGCCGGCTTGGGGAACAACGCCGGTGAGTACATCTACATGCTCGTGAAGCGCTCCGTGGTCAGTGGCGCGGAGGCGTATTACGAGCTGAAGGTCGATGTGAAGACGAACGACATCCTTCGCTGGAGGACCGCTTCGTTGACCATGAACACGGGCTACAGCACGCTGGCCTACGGGATGACGGTCTCCGCGGGGGCCGGCCTGATCACCTCTCCGCAGCCCTTCGAGACCTCGATCAAGATCCCCACGCCCCAGCTCAACGGCGGGAGCATCGGCTCGGTGGGCACGCAGCCTTACAAGGACTTCTTCTTCCAGACGACCGCCCAGCAGCCAGGCAATGTCACCTATCAGATCCAGTTCATGCTCTCGGACTCAGAGGGCAAGGCCTGGGGTTACTTCACCTGGGATCCCTACATTTCCATTTCCCGGTAGACCGGCGGCCCGGGCGTCAAACTGGAACCCGGCGGGAACGGGTGCTAACTGCAAGGCCCCCGTTCCTCCCTGGGAGCCTGCATGATCGCCCTCCTCCTGTCCGCCGCGCTGGCCGCCGCCCCCCAGGCACAGCCAGCCGAGTCCGCGAACAAGAGCGCCCCGGCCACCGCGAAGACGTTCCTCAAGGAGCGCATTGGCAACCAGGCCTATGCGCAGATCTTCGCGCCGGGTGTGGCTGGACTCTCCCCCGAGGACAAGCGCGTCGCCTGGTACATGACCCTGGCGGCCCATGCGGGCGAGGACATTGGCTATGACCAGCTCGGCTGGAAGCTCGTGGGCATCAAGCGGCTGCTCGAGTGCGTCTACCTCTATGGCCTGGAGGGTGCGGGCGGCCCGGGCCTCTTCGACAAGAAGTTCAAGAACTACCTCACGCGCTTCTATGCGGAGACGGGCAACCATGACCAGGTGACCGGGCACAAGTTCGTCCCGGAGTTCACCGCGGGCGAGCTGGAGGCTGCTGCCGTGCGCGCCTTCCGTGCCGGTGCGCCCGTGGGCATGAAGGACGAGTACGCCCTGCGTACCTGGCTCAAGGAGGTGCAGCCGACCCTCTTCGATGCCTCCTTCGAGCCCACCCTCATCTCCAAGTCGCCCCCGGCCGGGCAGGACATGCTCACGGCCTCGGCGAGCACCTCGTACGGGCCCGGCGTGACGCTGGCCGAGGTGGAGAAGTTCCAGGAGAAGAACCCGCTCAACTCGCGCGTGGTGAAGGAGAACGGGAAGCTGGTGGAGCAGATCTTCCGCGCCGGAGACAACAAGATTGCTCCCGGCCTCTACGCGCCGGAGCTGTCGCGCGTGAACGCCAGCCTCACCGAGGCCATGAAGTCCGCCAGCGCCAAGCAGAAGCCGGTGCTGGCCAAGCTCATCCGTTACTTCCAGACGGGCAACCCCAAGGACTGGGAGGCCTACAACATCGCCTGGCTGAAGGCGGACACGGTGGTGGACGGCAACATCGGCTTCATCGAGACGTACGTGGATCCGCGCGGGCAGAAGGGCCAGTGGGAGGCCCTCATCAACTACCGCAACGCCGAGGAGAACCAGATCATGGAGCTCATCGGCAAGAAGGCCCAGTACTTCGAGGACCGGATGCCCTGGCCGGATACCTACAAGCGCAAGAAGGTGACGCTCCCGGTGGCCAAGGCCGTGGACTTCGTGGCCACCCACCCACAGCCCCCTGCCGGCATCAACCTGCCCAACGAGCAGAACCTCCGCGAGAAGTACGGCAGCAAGAGCATCCTCGTGGCCAATGTGATGGATGCGGCCTCGGCGCTGCGGCGGCTGCCGCTGGCCGTCGAGTTCTCCCGCACGTCCGAGGATCGCGCCCAGGCCCAGAAGTACTCCGTCACCGCGCGCAAGTGGCTGGTGGCCTTCCACGAGGTGCTCGGGCACGCCTCTGGACAGGTGGACAAGAAGAAGCTGGGCAAGCAGCTGCCCTCGGCGCTCCTCAAGGAGTACGACAACACGCTGGAGGAGGCCCGCGCGGACCTCGTGGCGCTCTGGCACGCCTTTGATCCGGCGCTCACCGAGCTGTCCCCGGACGCCGAGAAGATCGCCCAGCAGATGTACCGCGACTTCCTCGTGGAGGGGCTCACCAACCTGGCCCGCGTGGACAAGGGGGACTCCTTCGAGGAGGACCACCAGCGCGGCCACCACATGACCGTGAACTTCCTGGTGGAGAAGGGCGCGGTGAAGCAGGAAGTGGAGAAGGGCCACACGTACTGGGTGGTGACCGACTACGCGAAGATGCGCCAGGCCGTGGGCGAGCTGCTCTCCCGGCTCATGGTCATCAAGGCTACCGGTGACTACGAGGGCATCCGCACCCTGGTGACGCAGAAGGGCATCAAGTTCGATCCCAAGCTGCGAGACGAGGTGGTCCAGCGCGTGAAGGCCGCGGACGTGCCCGCGGTGCTCTTCATCGCCGCGCCCCGGCTCATCCCCGTGGTGGACGACAAGGGCCAGGTGACGGACCTCAAGGTGGACACCACGCAGGGCTTCCTGGAGCAGCACTTGGAGCGCAGCGTGCTCGGCAAGCTGTCGCCCGAAGAGGCCACCAAGGCTGCGGTGCGCCTTGCCAGCTCCCCGGACGCCTTGAAGGAGGTCTACAAGTCCATTGGCGCGCCCGCCCGCGGTGACACGCCCGCCAAGGATGCCGCCACGAAGCCCGGCTCGAAGCGTGGGGCGAAGGGCACGGGACGCTGACGCCCTGCGTTAAGGGTACCCAGGAGCAACGCGCTTTCCTCCTCGGGTGACACTTTTTCCCGGCGGCGGTGTTTCCAGAGAAGGACGGGGACGCGGACACCCGTGGCTCGCGTGCCACGGATTTCCGTCAGACGTCCACGCCTCATACGACGGAAGAAAACTTCCTGGGGCCTTCGTGCGTAGAAGGCGCGGACGAGGGCAGGGGCGGGCTCACCCGGTGTGGCTCGCAGGGCGTTGCAGAGGCGGCATGGCGATTGCTGATGCTGACCTTGAATTCACAACTCGGACCCACAGAGGGGGGACCATGTTGGCCATGACTGAGCGGGATATCACTGTGGAGGCGAGGCGCCCCGTGGCCGCTCCGCCGCTGGCGTTGGTGCCGCCGCTCCCCGAGCTTCCGTCCCCGAGCGAGCCGCCCATGCGGCCCCAGGGCGTGCGCCCCGTCTCGCAGCCCCGGCCCGTGGTGGTGGACGACTACGACGACAGCATGTGGGAAGAGGGGCTCGCCTCCTGGTAGGCAGCCCACGGCCCACGGCCCGCCTCAGGTGGGCGGGGTGGCCGGATCCGTGGGCCGAGAAGAAGGCCGACCGTAGTCGCGCTCGTAGATGCGCACCAACGCCAGGAAGAAGGCGACGATGAGCGGGCCCAGCAGCAGGCCCACCGTCCCGAACGTGGCGAGCCCTCCCAGCAGCGCGAAGAAGACGATGGCGCCGTGCATATCCAGGCCTCGCTTCACCAGCAGGGGCTTCACCACGTTGTCTGCCAGGCCCACCACCACCACGCCCCAGATGGCCAGGAAGAGCGCCATCCACTGGTGCCCGGTGACGAGCAGCAGCCCGGCCGCCGCAAGGCACACCACCGCCGCGCCGATGGCGGGGATGAGCGCCAGGAAGAACGTCACCGCGGCGAAGAAGAAGGGCACGGGCACCCGGGCGATGAGGTAGCCCACCAGCGCGGCCACGGCCTGCACGCCCGCGGTGGCCACCGAGGACACCAGCACGGAGGTGGCCACGAGGCGGAACTCACGGAGGATCTCCGCCGTCTGCCCGCGCTTGAGGGGCGAGACGCTCTCGAGCCACTCCACCAGCGCCTTGCCGTCGACCAAGAAGAAGAAGAAGGCGATCAACATCATCACCGTCTGGAAGGCGAACGAGCCGGTGGCAGCCACCGCGCCCGTGACGGCCTTGGCGGCCGTTCCTCCCGAGGTGCTCACCTGCTCCTGGAGCTTCTCGTCCAACTGCATCTCCTCGACCTGGAAGCGCTCCAGGGCCTTTTCGGCGAGGCTGCGCAGGGGACCTGGGAGGCGATCCTTGAGGCCCTCGACCCCCTCGGCCTTCAGCGTCTCCCGGACGTACTTCACGCCGTCCGCCGCCTCCGTGACGACGAAGGCCGTGAAGCCCGTGAGGGGCAGCAGCAGCGCCACGACGACGGCGAAGCACAGCAGCCCCGCGGACAGCTGGGGCCGGTTGCGCAGCAGCCGGGTCAGCTTCTTGTGGGCGCCATAGAGCGCTCCGGCGAGCACCGCCGCCAGGAAGAAGCCCTTGGCGAAGGGCTGGACGACGAGCGCCAGCAGCAAGATCGAAGCGACGATGAGTCCGACGAAGACGCGCCGGGCAACCAGGTCCGAAGCCATAGTCCCCGACTTAAGAGCCGGTGGCCCCGAGGGGAAAAGAAAAAAACCGGAGAAACGCTGACTGCCTCACGGTGAGACGGGCCTTGGGAACGGGCGCGAGCCGGGTAGAGTGGGGCCATGCCGCCGCTCGACTCGCCTCAGTTCCCCCTGTGGATGCTGCAGGTCCTGCCCGCTGCCTTCCTGGCCATCACCTTCGTTCAATCCGGCCTGGACAAGGTCTTCGATTGGAAGGGCAACCTCGGCTACGTGACGTCGGTCTTCTCCAAGGTGCCGGTGATGAAGAGCCAGCCGGCGTTCCTGCTGTTCACCCTGACACTGCTGGAGGTGGCGGCGGGGTTTCTCAGCGCCGCGGGCGTCATCGCCCTGGTGGCCACCGGCAGCCCAAAGCTGGCGTGCGCCGGGGGAATAGTGTCGGGGGTGACTCTGCTGTCGCTGCTCTTCGGCCAGCGCGTGGCCAAGGACTACGCGGGCGCGGCGGGTCTCGCTCCTTACTTCCTTATCAGCCTGGCGTCGGTCTACTTCAACCGGGGATGAGTGCGCGGCGCCAGCCGGAGTAGACTGCGACGTGCCTCCCGCTCGGGACGGCCAGGAGACACATGGATCGGCTGCGCTTCTATCTCAACGATCGGCTCGTGGAGGAGTCGGGGCTCTCTCCCACCACCACGGTGCTGCGGTACCTGCGAGACCGCGCCCACCTGACTGGCACCAAGGAAGGCTGTGCCGAGGGCGACTGCGGCGCCTGCACGGTGGCCGTGCTGGAGCACGATGGCAAGGGCGGCCAGGTGCTCAGGGCCATCAACTCGTGTCTGCTGCTGCTGCCCATGGTCCAGGGCAAGCGCGTCTACACCGTGGAGTCGCTCAAGGAGAGCGGGCGCTATCACCTGGTGCAGGAGTCGCTGGCCCGCTCGTTGGGCTCCCAGTGTGGCTACTGCACACCCGGAGTGACCATGGCGCTCCTGGAGGCCTGCCACCGCAAGGACCTCGACGAGGCCTGGAAGCTGGACGCGCAGATGTGCGGTAACCTCTGCCGCTGCACGGGCTACCGGCCCATTCGTGAGGCCACCCAGGAAGTCGCGGGTAGGGCGCCTTCGGATCGCTTCGCCCGGGCCCTGGCGGAGACGAAGCCCGAGCCCATGGAGCTGAGCTACGAGGCCGGGCCGCAGCGCTTCTTCACCCCGGCCACTCTTTCGGCACTGTGGGACGTGCTCGATGCGAACCCGGATGCCCGCTTCGTGGTGGGCGGCACGGACCTGTCGCTCGAGGTGACCAAGCGCTTCGCGGAGCCGCCGCTGCTGGTGTCCCTGGAGGCACTGCGCGAGCTGCGCACGCTGGAGCCGCGCTCGGGCGGGCACCGCATCGGCTCGGGGGTGTGGCTCACGGAGCTGGAGGACTACTCATGCGGCAAGCTCCCGCCGCTGGAGCGGATGATCCGCTACTTCGGTGCGCGGCAGATCAAGAACCGCGCGACGGTGGGGGGCAACCTGTGCACGGCGTCTCCCATTGGGGACCTGGCGCCGGTGTTGATCGCCCTGGGGGCGCAGGCGGTGCTGCTCTCGCGCGCGGGTGAGCGGCGCATGCCCCTGGACGAGTTCTTCGTGAGCTACCGCCGCACCGCGTTGCAGCGGGGAGAAATCCTCGGCTTCGTGGATCTGCCCGCGCAGCCCTCGGGGGCGAGGAGCATTGCGTACAAGGTGTCGAAGCGGCGTGAGCTGGACATCAGCTCCGTGTCCGCAGGCTTCCGGGTGGTGGTGGACGTGGCGGGGCAGGTGACGGAGGCGCGGCTGGCCTACGGAGGCATGGCCGCCCGGCCGGCACGTGCGCGGAAGACCGAGGAGGCGCTCGTCGGGAAGCCCTGGACGGAGGCGAGCGTGGAGGCGGCGCTGCCCCGGCTCGAGGAGGACTTTACTCCGCTGAAGGATCATCGCGGCTCGGCGTGGTACCGGGCTCAGGTTGCGAAGAATCTCCTCCGAGGGTTCTTCGAGGAGACGCTCACGGATCCGTCGCCCCGGCTCCAGGAGCGCCACGCTGCCACGGTTCAGGTGAGGTGAGTGATGGGTGCCATTCCTTCTGAGCGTCCTTCCCAGGAGTCCGAGCTCCGCACTCCGCTGCATGCCCCCTCGCTCCACGAGAGCGGGCTGAAGCACACCAGCGGCGAGGCCCTCTACGTCGATGATCTGCCCGCGCCTCAGGGCCTGCTGACCGGGCAAGTGATTGCCTCGCCCCACGCCCATGCGAGGGTGGTGCGCCGGGATGCGCGCAAGGCGCTCGCGCTCCCGGGCGTGCACGCGGTTTTCTTCGCCCAGGACATCCCTGGGGTGAACGACGTGTGCCCCGTGCGAGGCGTGCACGACGAGCCGCTGCTGGCCACGGACGAGGTGCACTGCGTAGGGCAGGCCGTGGCGTTCGTGGTGGCGGAGAGCGCGGCCCTGTGCCGGAAGGCCTCCGCGCTGGTGGAGGTGGAGTACGAGGTGCTGCCCGCGTGCCTCACCATCCGCGAGGCCATCGAGCAGAACCGGTTCATTCCCCACCCGTTCTTCCCCACCCACCACGTCATCCGCCGAGGCGAGCCGGAGGCGGCGCTCATGGCCGCGCCGGTGCGCATCCAGGGCGAGTGCATGACGGGCGCGCAGGACCACTTCTACCTGGAGACGCAGGTGTCGCTGGCGGTGCTGGAGGAGGACGGGGCGCTGCGCCTCTGGTCCTCCACGCAGCACCCGTCCGAGGTGCAGGAGAAGGTGGCGGAGGTGCTGGGGCTGGGCCGGCACCAGGTGACGGTGGAGGTGCCGCGCATGGGCGGCGGCTTCGGAGGCAAGGAGACGCAGGCGGCGGGCTTCGCGGCGCTCGCGGCGCTGGGAGCCTCCGTGACGCGGCGGCCGGTGAAGGTGTGGCTGAACCGCGACCAGGACATGGAGCAGACGGGGAAGCGCCACCCGTTCTGGGCCCGGTATGACGCGGGCTTCTCCGAGGACGGCCAGCTGCTGGCGCTCAAGGCGGAGTTGGTGTCCGACGGCGGGTGGAGCAACGACTTGTCCCACGCCATCCTGGACCGGGCACTGTTCCACATGGACAACACGTACTTCCTGCCGAACGTGGAGGTGGCGGGCCGGGTGGCGCGGACAAACCAGCCCTCCAATACAGCGTTCCGCGGCTTCGGTGGGCCGCAGGGCATGTACGTGGTGGAGGAGATCCTCAACCGCGCCGCCGAGCGGCTGGCGCTGGATCCGGCCGAGCTCCGGCGGAAGAACTACTACCGCGAGGTGCCGGAGAACCAGACGCACTACGGGCAGGCGGTAGAGGGCAACCGGATTCCGCGCATCCACGCGGAGCTGATGGCCTCCAGCGAGTACCAGCGCCGCCGGGCGGAGATCGAGC
Source organism: Hyalangium minutum (assembly GCF_000737315.1). Lineage (GTDB taxonomy): Bacteria > Myxococcota > Myxococcia > Myxococcales > Myxococcaceae > Hyalangium > Hyalangium minutum. The sequence goes on along the minus strand of NZ_JMCB01000024.1, from coordinate 91,468 downwards.
AGTTCAATGCCACCTCGAAGTGGACGAAGCGGGGCATTGGCTACCAGCCGGTGAAGTTTGGCATCTCGTTCACCACGAGCTTCCTCAACCAGGCCGGAGCGCTCGTCGTCATCTACGCGGATGGCACGGTGCAGCTGAACCACGGCGGCACGGAGATGGGGCAGGGCCTGCACACGAAGATGCGGGCGGTGTGCGCGCACGAGCTGGGCCTGCCGGTGGAGCACGTGCGGGTGATGACCACGGCGACGGACAAGGTGCCCAACACCTCGGCGACGGCGGCCTCCAGCGGCGCGGACCTGAACGGCATGGCCGTCAAGGCGGCGTGCGAGGAGCTGCGCAGCCGGCTGCGCCCGGTCGCCGCGAAGCTGCTGCAGGTGGAGGGACAGCCGGAGCGCGTGGTGTTCTCGGACGGGAAGGCCTTCGTCCCGGGGCTGGCCCAGCGTGCGCTGCTCTTCGAGGAGGTGACGCGGGCGGCGTACGCATCCCAGATTTCGCTGTCCGCGACGGGGTACTACAAGACGCCGGACATCGGGTACGACCGGATGACGGGACGGGGCAAGCCCTTCCACTATTACGCCTTCGGTGGCGCGGTGGTGGAGGTGGAGGTGTCCGGCCTCACGGGCGAGCATCGCATCCGCCGCGTGGACATCCTGCACGACGTGGGCAGCTCGCTGGTGCCGACGATCGACAAGGGCCAGGTGGAGGGCGGGTTCGTCCAGGGGGTGGGCTGGCTGACGTGCGAGGAGGTCCTCATCAACGACAAGGGGCGGCTCCTGACGCACTCGCCGGACACGTACAAGATCCCCGCACTGGGGGACACGCCCGAGGACTTCCGCGTGGACCTGCTGCAGCGGGCGCCCCAGGACAACACCATCCATGGGAGCAAGGCGGTGGGCGAGCCCCCATTCATGCTCGCCATTGGCGCGGTGACGGCGCTGCGGCACGCGATTGGGGCCTTCGGGCCGCCGCGCACCGAGGTGCAGCTCGCGTCGCCCGCGACGCCCGAGGCCATTCTCCGCGCCGTCGAGGCGGCTCGAACTGTACCGCGATGACTTCTTGAGAACGGGTCCGTCGAGCGGGCGTGTGATCGCCTAGGATGGCAGGCTCCATGCTCTCCATTCGCTCTACCGCTCTCTCCTGTATCGTCATGCTGGGCTTCGTAGCTGCTTGCGACAAGGAGCCCCCCCCCGGCCCCGGTGACACCCCGGATGCGTCTGTGCCGGAGATGTGCAACGGCGCCGGCGTCGAACTGTGTGGTGGCTCCTGCGTGAGCACCGAGAGCGACCCGAAGCACTGCGGTGGTTGCGGCATGGCCTGTGCGACCGGCGAGGCTTGTGAGCGGAGTGTCTGTGTCGCGGTCTGTCAGATCGACGGCAAGCAAGTCGCCGCCGGGACTGTGAACGCGGCGAATTCGTGCGAACAGTGCATGCCGACGACGTCCGCGACCGCATGGACGCAACGTGCTGACGGGACGGAGTGCAACCCGGGACAGGTCTGCTCGGCCGGTGTGTGCAGCCCGAAGTGCTTCATCGGCGGCGTGCTCTACGCTGCGGGTACGCCGAACCCGGCGAACTCCTGCGAGACGTGCGCTCCGGCGACGTCGACGACGCAGTGGACGGCACGTGTGAGCATTCCGCTGCTTGTCGGCGGCGACGACATCACGGCGCAAGGATGGACGACGGTCTCGCAGACGCCGAACACACTCACGTACGGCGCGGACTACGTTCGCCTCGAGACGTCGACGAACAGCGGCGCGCGGACGAGTGGGCAGCTGCTCCTCAAGCGGGAGAACGCGTTCGACGGAACGAAGCCGTTCAAGTTCCACGTGACGATGCAGGTCGAGTCGGTGAACACCCACAACCAGTTGGACAGCGGTGCGGCCATCCTGGGGAGCTTCACGTCGCCGGCCGGCAACTCCACGGATCGTTCAGAGATGATCTACCTCGACAGCGCGGCGATCGGCTGGGCGGACGACACGCAGTCCGCAGCGTTCTCGGTGAAAGACGGCGCGTATCATGTCTACGAGCTCTCGGTGGACGCAGCCAAGGTGGCGACGGTGAGCATCGACGGAGTCGCGAAGCTCACGCGGAACAACTTCACGACGAACGGCACCATCGCCATCGGTGACCAGACGAACGACCCGAACGTCGACGGAGCAGTGCGGATCAAGTCGGTCGAGCTGCTCTGTCACTAGAGGAGCGGGCGCGCCGCTGCTGCTGGGCTTGACGCTCCTCACTCTCTGTGTGCGCAGGTCCCGCGCTTCGGTCCCCTGAACTCGGGGAGCGGGGGGCTTGCCTCAGGACGGCACGGGCAGGGCGCGCAGCAGGGAGACAGCCGAGCCCGGCGGCTGGATGCGCAACAAGAGCACGCTGCCGGGCTTCGCCGAGCGCAGCGCCTCGGCTGCCTCACGCGCGGTCGAGACCTTCTGGCCGCCCACCTGGAGCAACAGGGTGCCCGCGGGCAGCTCCGCCCGCTCCGCTGGGCTGCCCGGCTCCACCTGCACCACGCGGGCGCCCTGGCCGGCGGGATCGTCCGCCAGCCTCATTCCCAGGCGCCCCTTCGCGGCCGCGCTGTTCTCCTCGCGCGTGGGCACGGCGGGCTCTCCCGGCTGCGCGGGCCGTGTGCCGAGGGTCACCTTCAGCTCCAGGGGGTTGCCCTCGCGCAGGACGTGGACGGCAACTTGGCTGTCGGGCCGCATCAGCCCCACGGCCCGCGTGAGGCTGCCCGCCGAAACAATGGGCGTGCCGTCCACCCGGGTGATGATGTCGTTGTCCTGGAGCCCTGCCTGGGCGCCGGGACCTCCGGGGTTGAGGCCGGCGATGAGGGCGCCCTTGTCGATGTCCAGGTTCAGCGCGCGAGCCAGATCCGGCGTGAGGTCCTGCGCCGCCAGGCCCAGCCAGCCTCGGCGCACGCTGCCTTCCTTCTCCAACCGGGGCAGCAGCGAGTGAATGAGGTTGCTGGGCACGGCGAACCCGATACCGGTGGCCTCCCGGACAATGGCCGTGTTCATGCCAATGACTTCGCCCTTCAGGTTGAAGAGCGGGCCGCCCGAGTTGCCCGGGTTGATGGCGGCATCCGTCTGGAGGAATTCGTCATAGGGGCCTGCGTGGATGTCGCGCGCACGGGCCGAGACGATCCCCGAGCTCACGCTGGAGGCGAGGCCGAAGGGATTGCCAATGGCGAGCACGAAGTCTCCGACGCGCATCGCATCCGAGTCCCCCAGCGCGACGAAGGGCAGGTTCTTGGGAGCGCCCTCAAGCTGCAGCACCGCCACATCCGTGAGCGGATCCCTCCCGAGCACCTGGGCGTCGAAGGCCCGCCCATCATCGAGCTTCACGCGCACCCGCTCCGCGTTCTCCACCACGTGGTTGTTGGTGAGGACGAGCCCCTGGGCGTCGATGAGGAAGCCCGAGCCCAGGCCTTGCTGCACGGGGCCTCGCGCATCACCCTCGGGCATATCGGGCATGCCGAACGGAGAGCCCCAGCCTGGAGGCAGGCGGAGGCGGCCCCGGGCGGCGACGGGCTCTCGTGCCTGCACCTCGACGTTGACGACGGCTCCTTTCACCGCTTCCACCAACGGGGCGAGTGAGCCCGCTGTGGGAACCGTGACTGCGGGAAGGGCGGGGGACTCCTGGGGTGTGGTCGCCGTCTGGGAAGGAGGAGGAGGGGAAGCAGGCGAGCCGATGGCCTGAGCACAGGCGGCTGCCAGCAACATCAACGGAAACAGCACTCCGCGCGCGGCAAAGCGAGAGGAGAAGGGAGAAGACACGGCAAGCTCCTTTCGCTCCGGGCTTCAGACCCAGAGCAGCGTTTGAGCCGTTCTGTGCATGAGTCACGCCATGTCCGGTTCCGTCGCTGGGAGCCGCCCCTCCTCCCAGCAGCCAGACACCGTCTTCCCTCGGCGCCTTCGAATCGCTCTTTTATTCCCGAGTGCGTGTTTCAGGCTGTGTCTGGGGCGAAATGCCTCTGCCTGCAGACATGGGGCATTCTTCCTCGCCTCGTCTCGCGTGGAGAGGGGCCCGCTCGGAGACGCCCACAATGTGCTGGGATTCCTGGGCTCGGTGGCTGAGGATTTCCGGATGAGGAAAGTGAGCCAGTCCCCGACATTTCCCTCCGCACGGCGTGAACCGGCGAGCGGCTACACGATGCTCGGCAAGCGGTTTGACGACCCATACGCCTGGCTGGAGCAGCTCGACGCACCGGAGGCCCAGGCGTGGATCGCGGCGCAGGAAGCCGTCACGCACTCGGTGCTGCGCGCGGTGCCGGGCCGCGAGGCGCTTCGGGCCGCGGTCGCTCGTTCCGCTCGGTATGCGCGGCTCTCGCCGCCGATTCCCGCCGGGCCTCACGGGCGCGAGTTCCTCTGGCAAGCGGATGCCAGCGACGACAAGCTCAAGTTCATGCTCCGGCGCGGCAAGGACGCGCCGCTCGAGACGGTGCTCGACCCCAATATCTGGCCGAGCGGCGAGGTCCTGGTCTTCGCAGTGCCCTCTCCCGATGGCACGCGGGTCGCGTTCGGCAAGTCCGTGGGGAGCACCCATGCCGCGGTAATCCACGTGCTCGATGTCGAGACAGGCACGCTGCTCCCCGATCGGCCTCGCGGTACGGGCCACACCTCGGTGGCATGGCGGCCTGACGGGTCCGGGTTCTTCTATGCGGCGTGTCCCGAGCCAGGCGAGGTGCCCGCGGGCGACGAGGCCTACTGGAACGCCATCTACGAGCACCGGCTCGGCTCGGGCGCGCCGGCCCGCCGGGTCTTCGGCGACGACCAGCACAAGGAGTACTGGTGCTCCGTCCAGATCAGCGAGTGCCGACGTTTCGCCGTGCTCTCCAAGTGGGACTACGTGCACGCCAACGCCGTCTACCTGCTGCGCCTGGCCGATGACGCGCTCGTGCCGGTGGCTCCTGGCATGAGGTCTCTCAATCAGGTGCAGGTGATCGGGGACTCGGTGCTCGTCCAGACCGATCTCGACGCGCCGCGTGGCCGCCTCTGCGTCGCGCCGCTGACAGCGCCGACGGAGTGGCGGACGCTCATCCCCGAGAGCGCGGACACGCTGCAGACGATCTCCGCCGTCGGCGGCCGGCTCTACGCCGTCTACTCGCATGCGGCGTCGCATCGCGTGCGCATCCACGCCGAGGATGGCACCTACCTCCGCGACCTGGCGCTGCCTGCGCTCGGCTCTGTGAATCGCAACGAAGGGGAAGGCATTGTCAGCGGTATCAGCGGTTCCTGGAGCGGCGATACGGTGTGGGTCCGCTTCATGTCGTATGTGCAGGCACCCTCGATCTACCGGTATGACTACGAGGCGGATCGCCTGGTGCCGTACCACGTTCCCGATGTCGGACTCGATCCGTCCGAGTATGTGACAGAGCAAGTCTGGTACGAGTCGCTCGACGGGACGCGGGTGTCGATGTTCATCACCCACCGGAAAGACCTGCCTCGAGACGGGCGCCAGCCCGTGCGGCTGAGTGGCTATGGGGGCTTCAACATCTCAATCGAGCCGCGCTTCTCGGCGCTCCAGGCCGCCTGGCTGAAGCTGGGCGGTGTGCTCGCCTTCGCCAATGTGCGAGGGGGCGGCGAATACGGCCGGGCCTGGCACGAGGCGGCACTCAAGATGCGTCGGCAGAACGCTTTTGATGACTACATCGCTGCGGCACGGTGGCTCGTCTCGGCGGGCTATACGACGCCCTCCAAGCTGGCCTCGCGCGGCAACAGCAACGGCGGCCTGCTCGTCGCCGTCACCGCCATGCAGGCGCCTGACGCCTTCGGAGCTGTCTTCTGCCGCGCGCCCACCCTGGACATGCTGCGCTTTCCGAGCTTCGGCTTCATGCGCTCGGCGACCGTGGAATACGGCTCGCCCGAGGACCCCGTGGAGGGCGCATATCTCGCCGGATACTCGCCCTACCACAACGTCCGAGCCGATCGCCGCTACCCTGTGATGGTCTTCGTGCCCGCGCTGAACGATCACATCGCGCCGCCGCATGATCCGCTCAAGATGGTGGCCCGGCTCCAGGCCGAGGCACCGTTGGGCGGACCCTATTTCCTGCTGCCGCTCCGTGACTCGGGACACGGCGGCGGCACCACGCTGACAGCGCTCGTGGAGCAAGACGTCGACGAACTCAGCTTCTATTGCTGGGCGCTCGATCGAGAAAAGGGGCAGGGTTTACGCTAGCTGGACGAGGGGCCGATCCTTCTCCTGCAAGGAATCGGTTTCTAAGGCGGAAGACCGCGCCACGAGCGCGCCACTCTGGGGTAGTAGGAGCGTGAGCCCGGGAACCGGTCTCCCGGATGCCTTTACCCTCTTGAGGTCTTCATGCTTCCTTATCGTCTGCGCGCAGCCGTGCTCGCCCTGGGGGTCGGCGCCTTCCTCCCACTGGTCGCCTGCGAACCCTCCGACCCGCCGACGGAGCCCACCCCGGAGCCCCGCACGGTCCGTCTGCTGCAAACCAGCGATCTGCACACCAACATCTTCCCCTGGGACTACTTCACCGGCACCGCGGACGCCTCGCGCGGACTGGCCAAGGTGGCCACGCTCGTCCAGAAGGCGCGGGCGGAGAACCCGGATTGCAACCTGCTCATCGACTCCGGAGACACCATCCAGGGCACGCCGCTGGGTACCTACTACGCCCTGGTGGACAACGCTCCCAAGCACCCCATGGCCGTGGCCATGAACGCGCTGCGCTATGACGCCATGGCGTTCGGCAACCACGAGTTCAACTACGGGCTCAACGTCCTCAACAAGTTCAAGGGCGAGGTGGACTTCCCCCTCCTCGGCGCCAACGTGCGCAAGAGCGCCGACGGCGCCGAGGCCTTCACCCCCTACCTCATCAAGGACGTGTGCGGCGTGAAGGTAGGCCTCCTCGGCCTGGTGACCCCGGGCGTGACGACGTGGGAGCGCCCAGAGAACATCCCCGGGCTGCGCTTCGATGATCCCCTGGAGACGGCTCGCACCTATGTGCCGAGGATCCGCGAGGCCGGCGCCGACATCGTCGTGGTGGCCATCCACAGCGGCCCGGACAAGCAGCCCACCGGAAGGGCGACGGATCCGGCCTCCTGGCTGGCGGACTACTCCGATCCCACGAAGTGGGCCGACCGCGGCAACCTGGAGGGCGAGAACGAGGCGGTGCAGATCGCCCAGCAGGTGCCCGGAATCGACGTGCTGCTCACCGGCCACACCCACCAGCCCATCCCCAAGATGCTGATCAAGAACACCGAGGGCAAGGACGTGCTGCTCATCCAGCCCAATCGCTGGGGCAGTCACCTCGGCCAGGTGGATCTCGCGGTCGCCTACGAGGGAGGCCACTGGAGCGTCACGGCCAAGGACTCCAAGCTGCTCGCGGTGGACGCCAGCGTCACCGAGGACGCCCAGGTGGCGCAGCTCACCCAGAGCTACCATGACAATACGAAGACGTACGTGAGCGCGAAGCTGGGCACCACCCGCGCCGCTTTCCCCGGAGGCTACGCCGCCCGCTACGTGGACAGCGCCCTGTCCGACCTCATCAACACCGTCCAGGAGGAGGCCGCCGAGCAGAGCGGCCACCCGGTGGACTTCTCGCTCGCCGCCCTGTTCACCGATGAGGGCAAGCTCCCCGCCGGAGACGTCTCCCTGCGCGATGCCTACAGCATCTACATCTACGACAACACGCTGTACGTGATGAGGATCAACGGCTCCATCCTGCGCCGCGCGCTGGAGCTCAACGCTCAGTACTTCGCTCAGTGGAACCCCAGCGCTCCGCCGGAGGCCTCCAAGCCGGAGTCTGCCAAGGTGGCGAGCGTGCAGAACTACAACTGGGACATCTACTCGAAGATCGACTACGGGTTCGATCTCACGAAGCCTGCGGGCTCGCGGCTGACGCACCTGAAGTTCAACGGGGCGGATGTCACCGATAACCAGGTGTTCCACATCGCCATCAACAACTACCGGGCCGGCGGCGGTGGCGGCTACACCATGTTCAAGGAGGGCACGGTGGAGTGGACCTCGGCCGATGGCGTGCGCGACTACATCGCCCGCTACATCCAAGCCCACCCCAGCCTGGATCCGGATGCCGTGAACACGTGCAACTTCTCGCTCACGCCGGACCCCTACGCGCACTTCTTCAAGGCCTCGCTCGGCCCGGTGAAGTGCTCGCCCTAGCCAGCGAGCACTTTCATCTCAGCGGAGCGACTTGAGGCGGGGTGCTCATAGGAAGCTGTCGAGCCACGTCAGCTGTGCATCCAGCGTCTCCGAAATCACGCGCGGCTGATTCGAGCTGGAGGGCTCCGTGTAGGGATTACCGATCTCCTTGTGCTTCCACTGGACCCAGGTCTGCTTGTACCAGCCCCAGTCGAGCCCCGTGCCTGTCGAGGGCGGCGTGCCCGAGTACGCCGAGAAGGCACGAATCCCCGTGAGTGGCGCCACCTCTTCGCCTCCGGCGATGTGGAAGATGTGGAGCCGCCCCTTGCGGGGGAACTGCGCGGACAGGTCCGTGGCCCAACCGCCGTAGGCGGTACCCCACGGGCGCACCGGGTTGTTGATCTTCGTTCCGAAGGTGCCCAACTCTCCCTGGGTGTACTTGCAGACCCCGTCGAAGGAGGACACGTAGAGATCGATCCCATCGAGGCTTGGGTTGTTGCGCAGCGCCTGAGCCATGCGCATCACCAGGCAGCCGCCGCGGGAGCTGCCTGCCAGGTAGATGGTGCGCGTCTCGGGCCGGACCTGCTCCTCGAGCCAGCGGACGAAGCCATCCAACAGTTGCTGCTTTGTGCCGCTGTCGGAGAGGTGATCGAAGTTGTTGTCGTTCACCACCGCCATCCACGTGGTGGCCGGAGGCAGCCAGCCCAGGGCGCGCAGCTTCATGGCCAGCGAGCGCCCATCGAGCGTGACGTTCGGGCAGGAGACGTCGCCGCAGGATGCATCCCAGTTGGAAGCCTGTCCCGTCAGCCCGCTGGTGTGGCCGCTGCTCGATATCTTCTGCCCGGCGGACATCACCACCAAGGCGTTGCGCACGGAGGGCACATCCACCTCCGAGATACGGACGGGGTAGAGATCACCGTCCGCTGCCCCCACGGCTCGGAATGCCTCGAAGCCCGGAGCCGACCGGTAGGTGCCGGAGGCATCCTTGTAGACGACGCGTCGCGAGGTGACGGTCTTGGAGGCGCCATCCGGATAGCTGAGGGCGAAGGACTGCACGGCCTTGGGGGCCTCCGCGCTTTGCTCGAGCTCGGGCCCGCCACAGCCCATCAGGGCTGACGTGAGGAGCCAGCTCAGCGCGGCTGGGCGCAGGGGGATCCGAGAGAAGTTCGTTCTGCCAGGCATGGGTGCCTCCGGGGGATTGAGCCGGAGGGGAGAATGCCACACCTGGCAGTCGGCGGTGACCTCGCATGAGCGAGCCCGGCGCTCAGTTGCAGTAGTACTGAGGGGCGAGCTCGAGGACGCGCTGCTCGGCGAGCGGGGAGAGCGCCCGCAGGCGGGAGAGGTAGAGAGGGGCCTTCATCCCCATGCCGATGAAGGACCAGACGTATGAGCGCTCTTGAGCTACGGAGATCTCCTTCCGCTCGGCCTCCGTGAACGTACGCCCCGCGGCCTTCTCGAAGGTCTGCAGATCCAGCTCGAGCTGGGCGTTCAAGGTGGCCCGGAGCGCCTGGAGCAGCTCGGCGTACTCGGTCATGGCCGCCTCCAGCGTCTCGGGCGCCTGAGCGAGGATCTTCTGGGCCTCCAGGAAGTCGAGGCGGGTGTGCTGCGCCTCTTCGAGCCAGTGGTGCTTGAGCATGTTGCAGAACAGCGGATCAAGCTGCTCTCGCTCATTGTTGCGGATGGTCTCCACGTAGTGCTGCTGCGTCATGAGCTCCATGTGGAGGTTGAAGATCAGCACGCTGAGGTTCGACTTCGCCATGATGGCCTTGGCCACCTGTACATGGTTGTCGAGGAGGGCGGGGGCGACCTTGAACCCGCGAGCGAACGCAGTGGTGTACCGGGCGAAGAGGTGCTGGTGCTTGAGCTCCTCCTCGGTGAAGCGCAGGAGCGCGCGCATGTGGATCGAGTTCCCGTGGAGCTCGAGGTTGGCGCGAGTCGCCGACAGCGCCACGGCATACTCCTCCAGGAACAGGAACAGGTGGGCATAGCTGTTGGAGCGGATCTGATTGAGCATCAGCTTCTCTTCCGCGCTCAGGCAGCTGATGGCTTCCGTTCCTGTCAGTGCGTCCGAGAGGATGCGCCGGCTGAAGTCGAGGACGGTGTCCTTGGGGAGCACTTCGTCGAGCTTCCACGACACGCGTTCGGAGCTTTGGATGCAGGACTGGTATTCGGAGTCGGTCTTGAGCATGGGCTGAGTGGATGATCACTGCGCTGCACCTGTCAATGCAGGTGGAATGCTCCTGGTACAGTCCTTGCTACATTGCCGATTCACGATGATCGCTCACCCCTCGCCGCTCCAGAGGGCACCTCGAATGTGGCTGCTGTGCCTCGTGTGTGTCACCGCGCCCGCGTGGGGAGCGGTTGCTGCCTGAGTTTGGAGGAGACCCCGTGACGCAAGTGCACCTGATGAGACGAACCGTAGTGCTCGGGCTGTTGCTGGCAGTGCCAGCCATGGCGAAGGGGGCGAAGGACGTCTGTGGAGACCGCCCCGACTGCATCGTGAAGGGCACCCAGCGCGTGCTCAAGGGCCACGAGGTGGTCGAGCTGTCGCTGGGACAGGGGGGGGCCGAGGACGACGAACGCTACAAGTGCGAGCAGAAGGAGTGGTGGCTGCGCAGGCCCGACAAGTCCGTGGTCAAGCTGCTCGGCACCTGCGGCGACGATCCCAACAGCGTCATGGAGGACGACGTGAGCGTGCAAAAGAATCGCTTCAGCTACACGGACGCGGGCGGCACCCGCGTGCGGGGGGCGAGCGTGGTGGAGTTGCAGCTGGTGCCCCTGACGTGGGCCAGCGGCCGACAATACAGCTACGACGTCCTGTCGCACGAGGGCCAGGAGGGGCGCTTCAACTACATCACCTTCGAGGGCCGCTCGACCAAGGAGTCTGACGGCTGCCAGGCCCTGGAGGCGCAGCTCGTTCCCAGAGTCCAGGTGCCCGCGAACTTCCTCAGCGAGGGATGGAAGCGCATGTCGCTCGGGCGCTGCTCGGTGGACGGCTCCTTCGTCCTGCTCGGGAAGGCGCAGGGGAAAGAGGACGCCCGGATCCGCGCCGTGCTCACCCACGAGAACGTGCTCCTGGTGGAAGTGATGGACGACACCTGGGCGGGGCCGGGGGAGAAGTGGCTCGCGGATGACCACGTGGAACTCTGGCTGTCCGGCTGGGCCCCGACTTCCTTCAAGCTCTGCGGTGATGAGGCGGATGAGGAAGAGCAGACCGGGCTCCGCCAGTGGGGCATCCGCATCGCTGATGGCCAGGTGTTCCCAGCGTACGGGAATCCCCAGGAGCCGCTGCCCGTCGAAGTCGTGCGCGAGGGCAAGGTCGCGCGCCTGAAGATCCAGCTCCCTGGGAAGTCGGGCGGGCTGACGGTCATCTACAGCGACAGCGATGGGGGCAAGAAGCAGGAGCTCATGGTGGGCACCAGCCCGCTCCGGTTCGGGCGCGCGGTCACGCTCTCGCCGGTTTGGCATGTCTCTCCGGCCCAGGCCACCTGCGAGGTGAAGGAGAACCAGCTTGTCCCTGTCCTTACGGAGCTGCGTCCCAAGCCCGGCGAGGCTGCCATCTCCGATTGATGTTCAAGTCGGGTCCTTCCACGCTCATCCCGCTTTGCGACGGAAGTGGAGCGCCTGCACGCCGGACTTGAACCGCTGCGTCGATAGGAGCTCGAGATGCCGCGCACTCGACAGGCCATGAAACAACGTCGGCCCGCGGCCACTGATGATGGGATGAACGACGAAGCGGTACTCGTCGATGAGCCCCAACTCCTCGAGCGCAGCCGCGAGCTTGGGCGCTCCGACGAGGACACCCCGCTCGGTCTTCGCTTTCAGCGCCGAGATCGCCTCGCGAAGGTCACCCTCCACCTTGATCGTGTTCTGCCACGGAAAGTCGCTCCGCGAGCCCGACACGACGTACTTCGCCTTCGCCTCAAGCTTCTGTGCCCACTCGCGCATCGCGCGCGGCGCCTTTTCGTCGCGTGCCACCGCGGGCCAGGCTCCCTCCATCAGCTCGTAGGTGTTGCGCCCGAAGAGCATCGCCCCGCTCTGATCCATGAGCTGCGTCCAATAGTCGTGCAGCTCGTCGTCCACGATCCCCTGGGTGTGATCGATGCACCCGTCCAAAGTCACGTTGAGACCGAAGGTGAGGAGGCTCATGGCGTGGGATTCTACAAAAAGCGCGCCCAGCGCGCAGCAGCCCGAGCCATCGACGCAATGCCCCATCCCCGGTGGGTATCGGCGCGCAGAAACTCGACACCATCGAATCGATCATCCCGCCCGGCTGCGCGAGGACGCGCAGCGCACCCGCGCGAAGCCGTGCGCCAGCACTCCGCATTCCAGCCACACCTCGCCAGGGCACACGCTACCGTTCGCCTCCCACGGGCCCCCGTGGAGCCCCTGCCTGCTTGTGGGATCGGGGCCTATGAGAGCAAGCTACAGCAGACCCGCGATGGAGGCGGCAGGTTCGATTCCCGCCGCCTCTACATCGCGCGATGGTCACCGAAAGTCCGGGGGCGCGGATGTGGGCGGAGGTTTCCGGCGCGTGTCCATGGCTGGAGCGTAGCAGCGGCCCTTGGTTAGGACCCAGCCGTTCTTCTCGCACTCCTCGGCATCCTTCGTGTTGACCTCCCCCCAGCAGCCTCCATTGAGGGGGATCTGCTTGGGTTCAGGGCAGCGGCCTTTCGCATTCGGTGTGAGCTGTCCTGGATAGGGTTCTGGAGGTGGCTCTTGGCTGATGGTCTCCCGCTGGAAGGAGCTCTGGACCGGTGGCGGCGTTTCCTTCGAAGCAGCCTCTCCGAGATGGGTGGTGCCTCCAGTGACTGGCTCCTTCATGGAGGCACTGTTGTGTGGCGCGTGCACTGCCTTCAATGCCCAGAGCGCCAGCAGGGCTCCCGCGAGCGCCCATGCGCTCCTGGCCTTCCAGTTCCTCGCCTCCACTTGAGGCTGCAAGCGTTCTGGATCGGCTTGCGGTGGTTCGGTGGGGGCAGGGGATTCGGAGCAGGGCCGGGCGTCTCTTTCTTCCTGAGCCAGACGCGCCGCCGAAGTTTCCAACGCCTCGGCGAGTTCTCTGGCGGTGCCACGCTCCTCTGGTGACACCGAGAGCATGCGGAGGATCAAATCGCTGAGCCGGGAATCCACTCTCAGGTTGAGCTCTCGCGGCGAGGGCAGAGGGTTCTCCTCCACATGCCAGGCTCCCGCGTCATCCTGCCGGAGCCTCGCGTGGAAGGGATGCTCTCCGGTGACGAGCCGATAGGCCGTCACTCCCAGCGCGTACACATCATCCGCAGGTCCGGCCACATAGTGGGCATCCTGGACGTGCTCGGAGCGGCGCTCGAATAGCCACGCTTCGGGAGCCCGGTAGGGGGGTGTCCCCGGTGGCAGCAGCTCCCACGTCAGCCTCGCGGCACAGGGGTAGTTCCCAGCGCCAAAGTCCAGCAGCACCGCCCGGCCATCTGAGTGCCGCATCAGCACGTTGTCGCCCTTGACGTCCCGGTGCACCGCACCGGCGGCATGCGTTGCCTCGAGCGCCCGTGCCAACTGCGCCAGCACCTGGCGCACCCGCAGGCTCGTGGGCTGTTGCTCGCGCGCCCACTCGTATAGCGGCGTGCCTTCCACCCATTGCATGACGATGAAGGGAAAGAACGCGCCCGACGGGTGCTGCCAGAAGCCATGGCCGAGTAGCCGGGGCGTGCTTGGGTGGTGGACGAGCGACAGCAGCCCCACCTCCCGCATGAAGCGCGGATCCCACGGGTACATGGCCATCTTGAGCGCTACGGGCTCCGCGGACTCCTGGCCAATGCGGACGGCGCGGTAGACCACCCCATAGGCGCCATGGCGGAGGCAGTCCACCAGCCGCCATGCGTGCACCCGGGTGCCCAGGGGAGGACCGAAGAGAAGACCCGTGGGGTGTGACGCGCGTTTCATGAGGAGCCTCACCGAGAAGGAGGAGACCTGACTCCTCCTCCTCGGGAGATCCTACCTCATACGTCGTCAGAAGCTTCAGCTTCTGGCGCTCGGGCCCGAGGCTCGCGGAGCGGCCAAGGCTCGGGCCTTGGCGCCAGAGGTGTTACTGGGGCTCGACGCTGCCGCTCGCCATCCCGTCAGCGCTGTTCAGCGAAGAGCCGCTGTAGAACTCCAGCGTGCTGGGCGCTTCGAACGAGAAGGGCTGCGGCTTGGGGAAGCCATCGGAGTCCACTATGCGCGCGGCGGTGCTGCTGAAGGCGGCGCATCGAACCGAAGAGGCGGTCCAGGCGCGTGCCGCCGAGGCGCGGTGCCGCGCGCGGCCAAAAGTCTCGTTTCCGCGGGGTAAAAGCACGGGCGCCAGCGCCTGGTAGGCTCCATGCCGATGAGAATCGGTACGGGGCGGCTGGCGCTCTTCCTCATTGCGTGGCTCGGCTGCTCGCGGGCTCAGGCGGACATGCCGCCTGCCAATGCCCGAGGCTGTTACAAGGACAGGAAGCAAGGCAAGCCGTGCACGACCGATCAGAGCGGCTGGCGCAGATTCCCTACGCGTTGGCGCTGGGAACCGTGCTCTCGCTGCTCGTGGTGGGGGTCAGCTGGATCCGCAACCGCCGGAAGAGACGCCCTCCCAAACCGTGAGCGCGTTGCGCGCGGCAGCCTCAGCGGGCGCTGACGGCATGGAGGAAGCGTGCATAGCCGAGCTCGGCGGCGTTCTTCGTGAGCTCGACATTGGCCCAGGCGACGACGTCACCGAACGGCCGATCCTGGAGAGGCCATCGCGTCCGCTGGGTCGAGCGCAGGTCCTCGTCCGAGAGCTTCTCGAGGGCGCCTTGCCACTGTCCCTTGAGCTGGCCGATCCACTCGCGGACGGCGTCGGCGTTGCCAGGCCATAGGACGTTCTCGCGGGAGAGTTTTCCGTCGCCGAAGGAGTGGTCGAGCACCATGGACCACCAGAAGCCGAGGTGCCACGTCAGCCACGCGATGCTCGGAGGGCCAAGGTCATATCCCTCGTGCTCCGGCCAGTCGGCGCGCCACTTCCCATCCGGTAGCTGCTGCACGTGCAGACCCCGAGTGGCCGGGCGCCACAAGCACTCCTCGGTGGAGAGCCCGTCGAGGTGGTACCGGGTGAGCTCCCACGCCGTCTCGAACTGCCGCATCAAGTAACTACGGGCTTCATCGGCCATTGGATGACCCTAGTGAATGGGAGAGAGCCTGGCTATGCCCGGAAGCGGATGATCAGCGCCAGCCCCGAGGCGCTGGTGGCCAATGCCGCCACCGCGAGCCAACCCCACTGCGCGAGCAGCAACCCACCCAACGCGGCGCCTACCGACATCCCGATGAACATGCCCACGATGAGCAGGGCGTTGAGCCGGCTCCGGGCAGCGGGATCGACGGAGTAGACGATGCTCTGGTGCGCGATCAGCGTCACCTGGAAGCCGAGGTCGAAGCCGATGGCGGTGATGGCCAGCAACACCAGGCGGGCGCTGGGAACCAGCCAGGGCCAAAAGCCCAGCAGGGCGAAGGAGACCAGCGCGAGCACCGCGCCGACGCGGGTCACGATGCGGGCACCGTGACGGTCGGCCAGGCCACCCGCCAGGGGCGCGGCAAAAGCGCCCGCGGCTCCAGCCAGGCCAAAGGCCCCGGCGGCGGTGCTCCCAAGGTGGAAGGGCTCCGCGTGCAGCAGGACCGCCAGCGTGGACCAGAACGCGCTGAAGCCGACGGACAACAGCCCTTGCGCGATCGCGGCATGGCGCACGTCGCGGTGGGCCTTCCACAGGTGGCCCACCGAGCGCAGCAGCGCCCCGTAGCTCAGGTGGCTGGTGGGCTTGAAGCGGGGGAGTGCCTTCCAGGCGGCGGCGGCGATCGCCGCGATGCCCGCAGCAGCGAACAAGAACATCGTGCGCCAGCCGAAGTGCTCCGCAGTGAAGCCGCTGATCACCCGCGAGAGCAGGATGCCCAGGAGCAGGCCGGTCATCACGGTGCCCACCACCCGGCCGCGATGGGCCTCGGGCGCGAGCGTGGCGGCGGCGGGGACGATGTCCTGCGCCAGGGTGGCGCTCAGGCCGATGGCCAGGCTGGCGAGCAGCAGCACATGGATCGAAGGCGCGGCGGCGGCGAGCAGCAGCGCCACACCCAGCACGAGGGCCTTGGCCACGATGACGCGGCGGCGGTCCAGGCGATCGCCGAGGGGGGACAGCAGCAGGATTCCGAGGGCGTAGCCGAGCTGTGTGAGCATCGGGAGCATGCCCACGGCGCGAGTGGACGCGTGCAGGTCTTCGGACAGCACGGCCAGCATCGGTTGCGTGTAGTACAGCGAGGCCACGGCCAGCCCGGCCGAGAGTGCCAGCAGCAGGACCAGCGGCAGCCCCGGTTCGCTCTGCTCGCGAGCGGGGGCGCTGAGTGCCATGGCACCCGGCAGGGGCGAGGGACGATACGTCTCGTGAATGCTTTCCATAGGAAGACTCCGGGCTCGGATTCGCTGAGGCACAGTGTTCCCTCGGGGCCTTCCTTTGAGAACTGCCATGGGCCGGACAACAGATATACGCTGTACGTATGAATCGCTCGACTTCACGCAAGCAGCCAGCGGCCGCCGCCTCCGGACTCGCGGCCGGTGTGGACCGCCTCTCGCTGCTGGAGACCTTCGTGCGCATCGTCGAAGCCGGCAGCCTGTCGGCCGCGGCGGAGCAACTGGGCTCCACGCAGCCGACAATCAGCCGGCGCCTGCAGGCGCTGGAGCGCAGCTTGGGGGCCCGGCTGCTGAACCGGTCCACGCGCGCATTGGTGCTGACGGAAGAGGGCCAGCGCTGCTTCGCGCGGGCGCGCGAGCTGCTGGAGGCGTGGCAGGCGTTCGAGTCCGACATGCACGGTGGAGGGGAGGAGCCCTCCGGCACCTTGCGCGTCGTCGCGCCGCATGCCCTGGGTCAGCAGCACTTCATCGGCGCCGTGGTGGACTACCTGCGTCGTTACCCGCGCGTGTCGGTGGAATGGATACTGAACGACGAGGTCCAGAACCTGGTGGCGCAAGGCATCGACTGTGTGATCCGGGTGGGGGAGGTGACGGACCTCGGGTTGGTGGCCGTCAAGCTGTCGGAGGTGGAGCGGATCGCGGTCGCCGCGCCTTCCCTGCTGCAGGGGAGCAGCGTCCCGAGGGAGCCAAGCGAGCTCGGCGGCCTGCCCTGGCTCGCGCTCCGCACCTTCTACCGCACGACGGTGGCCATGACGCACCTCCGTGACAAGCGCACGCAGGAGTTCTCCATCGCGCCGCGCCTGAGCACCGACAACCTGCACGCGATGAAGAACGCGGCGCTTCTCGGGCTCGGGGCGTGTGTGATTTCGGCCTGGGTGGTGAGCAGCGAGCTGGCCGAAGGCAGCCTGGTGCAGCTCGCTCCCGAGTGGCGTGCCGCACCGCTGCCGGTCTTCGTGGCCTTTCCCCAGGCGCCCATCTACCCCGCGAAGCTGCGCCGCTTCATCGAAGCGGTGCGCAAGGTAACGCAGGCCGCGGGGAGCCGTGCTTGATCACGCCGCAATGGCCTCGGTGATGCTCATCGCCGTGGGCGTGGGAAGGATGCGCGAGAGCTGGAGTCCCGCCTGAGCGAAGAGCTTGCGGAAGTCCGCCTCCGTGCGCTCGCGGCCTGGCAGCGAGGCCATCATCATGACGTCCAGCACCTTGCCGCCATGGGGCGCATTGCCCGGGGGGATGACCGTGTCGATGACGAGGACTCGCCCTCCCTGGGCCATGGCGCTGCGGCAGTTGCGCAGGATGCGGACGCAGTCCTCATCGTTCCAGTCGTGGAGAATGCGCTTCAACACGTAGACATCCGCACCCGAGGGCACGGCCTCGAAGAAGTCCCCGGTGGCGTGCTCGCAGGACTGCGACAGTCCCGCCTTGGCGATCCTCGACTCCGAGAGGACGTGGCTGTGATCGAAGAGCACGCCCCGGAGCTTGGGTGCGGATTGGAGCACCTCGACGAGGAACCCTCCGTGTCCTCCGCCGATGTCCACCACCTGGTGGAAGGGGCTGAAGTCATAGCTGCGCGCGATGGGGCCATTCTCCATGTCGGAGAGGCTGGACATGCCGCGGTGGAAGGTGGCTCCGGCGGCTGCGTCGCTCGCGAGGTAGTCGAAGAACGGCTTGCCGAAGATGCGAGCAAAGGGCGTCTCTCCCGTCCGGATGGTCTCCGCCATCTCGCCTGCCGGGGCCCAGAAGATCTTCTGGGTGAGCATCAGCACCGCGTCGCGCAGCGAGCCGGGCACCTGGGACTGCAGCAGCTCCGCGGCGGGCGTGAGGCCGAAGCGTCCTTCGGTGTCTTCGGTGAATACGCCCGCGCTGGCCAGCAGGCGGAGCGCCCGGTACAGCGAGGAGGCATCGACTTTCAGCTCCTCGGCAAGGACGGACGGGCTCTTGGGACCTTGCGCCAGTCGGTCCGCGACGCCCAGCTCGGTTACCGCAGCGAGCGCGCCCGAGAGGATGAAGCCAAAGCCGAGATCGACAATGAGTTGAGCCGGGTGGGGAGCAGTCGAGGACATGCGTGCGTTCTCACGGAGTGCAGAGGGTACGCACGCAGAGTAGTCCTATTGAAACGCGGCTCCCAGGAGGGGCGGCTTCTCCGGGGCTATTTGCACCGCAGGCAAGCGCTGGCGATGTTCCCGTGTTTGCAGAAGAGCCCCTTTTCGGAGCTGGTGCTCTTCGCCGCCGAGTTCTTGGCCGCCGCCTTCTTCGCGGTGGGCTTCTTGGCCGCCGCCTTCTTCGCGGTGGACTTCTTGGCCGCCGTCTTCTTGCTGGCGGACTTCTTCGCGGTCTGCTTCTTGGCTACGGCCATGGGCTGCCTCGCGTTGGTGTACCGGGTGCACCCGCAGTATCGCTGATCTCACCGGCACCGTCGACCGGCCGCGAACGGTTACACTCAGCAGTGGAGCGGCCATGATCCCTCGCTCCGTCCGGATGGGCGATGCCTCGAGACGAAGACCTCACTCCGACCGTGTGCACCTGCCTGGCGCTGAGGCAGGCCTCGCGCCACATCACCCAGTTCTATGATCAGACACTCCTGCCGAGCGGCATCCGGACGACGCAGTACTCGATTCTTCAGCGCGTCCATCAACACGGTCCCAAGACGGTGAACGAGCTCGCGGAACAGCTCGTCATGGATCCGTCGACGCTCACGCACAACCTCCGGCCGCTGTTGAAGGACGGACTCGTCGTCCTGCAGGTCGGCAAGGATCGTCGCATGCGTGTCGTGGCGTTGACGCCGGAGGGGAAGGCCGCTCATCGGCGTGCTCGGGCGCTCTGGCTTCGTGCCCAAGCGGAATTCGAGCGGGTGTTCGGCAGCGACGAGGCCGCGGCGCTGCGGGCGTTGATGTCCAAGGTCACTCGTTCTGAACTGCCGTCTGGGGGGATTCCTCGACGTAAGCCATGAAGTCCGCGACATGCCGTGCCCACTGCTCGGGGTGGGCTTGCGTGAAGTGGCCGTACGAGCCTCCGTGTCCAGGTTGGATCACGAAGCGCCCTCGCTTCACGCGCGGCATGAGGCGCTCCAGCGTGCCCAGCGAGACAGGGTTGAACTCGTCATCCGAGAAGTTGAGCGCGAAGACCTTGGCCTTGATGTCCCTGAGGGCGGGCTCCGGGTCATAGTCGGCCGACGACTCAAGCGAGTACAGGATGTCGTTCGCATCCATTCGGGCCGCTTGGGTGATGGCCTCCTGAACGAAGGCATCCGCCGCAGCCGCATGGGGGATCGTCTCCTGGAGGTGGGGCACTCCGTCGAGCAGCATGCGGAAGACAGGAAACGCCTCACACCAGCCGCGAGGCGGAGCCGTGTAGTCGCCCCCTCTCCAGTCCGGGTCATTGCGGATCTGATGGGTGACGAAGCGGCGCCAGAGGAGGTTGCGGCCCGAGACGCGCGTGGGCAGCGAGACGATGGGCATCACCGCCTCCACATCGTCCGGGTACAGCTCGCTCCAGAGCCAGGCGTTCATCCCGCCCATGGAGAGGCCCACGATGGCGTGGAGGCGAGGGATGCCGAGCGTCTCCGTGACGAGCCGGTGCTGGAGTTCGACGATGTCCCGGTAGCCGTAGGCGGGGAACCGGGCTCGGAGGCCGTCACTGGGCTTGGTGGAGCGCCCATGCCCGAGGCTGTCCGGGAAGATGAGGTAGTACTTCGTCGCGTCGAGCGGCTTGCCTGGGGCGAACAGCGCGTCGACGAATGGCTTGCTCCGAAGCACCTCGCCGCTCGAACCCGTCCAATGCAGGAGCAACACCGCGTTGGTCACGGCACCGGTTGCGTCCCGGCGCGGAGTTCCGGCCGTCGCGTAGTGGATGCGGAGTTCCGGCAGCGTCATCCCATTGTGGAGCCGATGGTTGGCGAAGACCGCATCGCCTTGTTGCACGGCCAGCTCGGAGGTGGCGCTGAACGGCGCCGCCGTCGAGATGGCTGCGGTGGGCTCTGTCACGGGAGGCCGTGCCGATGCGCAACCCAGCAGCAGAACGCTCACTCCGAGGAACAGGTCACGGCGCTTCATACGAAGGCTCCTGGGGAAGGAACGGCAGGCCCGTCAATATACCTGCATATGCAGGTAATTCAAGGCATCGCTGTCGAGCCGCACGTTGGGCAGCTCCTCGGAAATAGCTTTCAGAGCACCCGGCGCGAGGGCACCAGCGCGTTGGCGAAGAGCAGGCCCGCGGCGATGGCCACTGCCACCAGCAGCATGGAGAAGGCCGTACCTACGCCGGCGACGACGTCTCGTGCCAGCAGAGACTCCAGGCTGCGGAAGCCCAAGCTCCCCGGCACCAGCAGCATCATCCCGGGGACGATGGTGACGACGGACGGCCTGTTGCGCACCCGGGCCAGCGCGTTGCTCGCCATGCCGAGCAGCAGCGCCCCCACGAAGGCTCCCAGCTCCGCGCCCAACCCTCGGGCTCCGAGCCGCGCCCCACCGAAGGCCAGGGCTCCCGCCGCCACGATCCACACGATGTCCGCGGGACGCGCCCGGAAGAGCACGTTCACCGCGAGCGCCACCACCACCAGGGAGACCCCCACCGTCCAGAACGGCAGCGGCGCGGGAGGTGGGGCGAGCGGTGGCAGCGGCAGTACCTCGGCCAGCCGTTGCCCCAGCGCGACGCCGAAGATGAGCTGGAGGAACACGAGCGCCGCGGCCGTGAGCCGGGAGGCGCCGGAGATGAGGTGGCGCGAGGCCAGTTCGTTGATGGCCACCGTCAGCCCGAGCCCCGGTAGCAGGACAATGAGCCCCGACAGCGTGGCCACCTGGACGGACAGCGGGCCCAGGACGCTCGCCGCCGTGACGGCCAGGGCCGAAGCCAGCACCGCAGCCACCGGCTCCAGCACCCGCGCCGCCCGAGGGCTGCGATCCGTGAGCTGATCCAGCACGCCGATGGCGAGGCTGCTCAGCCCCGCCACGCCAATCTCTCGCAGGCCCCCACCGAACAGCCGCGCCGCCGCGCCCGCCGCCAGCATCCAGCAGAGCAGCGTGATGGCGCGCCCATAGCGAGGCGGCGCTCGGAGGATGAACTCCACCCGCTCGGCGCCCTGCTCGGGGGTGATCTTCCCTTGGATGACCTCATGCGCGAGCCCATCCAGCAGCGTCAGCCGCTCCAGGTCCATCTGTCCGGGCTCCACCCGGATGAGTCCGGTCTGGAGCGCCTCGGGCGGGCCGAACGAGGCGAAGATGGACGTGGGCGTGGAGAAGAAGCGAGCGGCCACGCCAAAGCGCTCCGACACCTGGTGGAGCTGATCCTCCAGGCGGTGGGCCGGCGTACCGTATTGGTGGAGGGCCTGGCCCAGCCTCAGGATGAACGCCACCACCGGGCCAGGAGGTGGCTCGCGAAACGCGGAGGGGTGTTCGGGCGGGAGCACGCGCCGCACATGGCAGAGCCCTCGAGGCGAGTCAAACTCCTCAAGGGCGATTGGCCCCGCACGCGGTGGTCCCTGGAGCCTATGAGCGGCTCTCAGTGAATCTTCGTCGACACGTCATCCAGCGGCGGTGGCGGTGGGATGCGCGAGCCTGAGCCATCCAAGCCCGGACGCTCGGCCCCCATCAGGTCCTCGGAGCGGTCCATGGCGCCCAGCGTCGAACTGCGCATGGCCCCGATGTCGCCTTGGTACGAGCTGCCCGTGCCCGAACTGCCCATGCCCATGGAGGCGAGCCCCTCCTGCGCCTTGCGCTTGGCCGGCTCGATGAGCTGGCGCTCGCGGAAGGACACGGGGATGATCAGCGAAGCGAGCACGCCCAGCGCCATGGTGCCCAGGGCCAGCATCAGCGGTTGGTTCTCCACTGCCCGGTCGAACCAGTCACTCGTCCGGCCCTTCACCGTCTGCACCACGTCCGAGGCCCGCTCCTTCAGGTTTACGTCGGTGTGCGTGATGGTCCCGATGGGCATGTCGCCCCCCATGGCGCTGATGTCACCGCTCACGCCCGCGGCGGGAGTGCCTCCGTGCACGCCGATGGGTCGCTCCTCGCGCATCGCAAACGCCTTCTTCATGAGGATGCCGCCCACGCCTGCTCCAATCAGGGCGCCCAGGAGGCTCCAGCCGCGCGGGGTGTCTACCTTGTCCTTCACTTCCTGGGTCCTGTGCATCACCGCCTCCTTGGCACGCTCTTTCCACTCGCCCACCTTCCCCGCAGCGAGCTCCTTCATGTGCTCGGGCCGAGCATGGTGCGCCAGCTCATCGGCGAGCTCGCTCATGCGTGCCCGTGCCGCTGCGACTTCATGGAGTGCATGGTCCTGCTCGCCCATTGGCCGTCCTCCTTCAGGGTTTGAATGGTCTTCGTGGGGCCGTGAACCGTCTTCAGCCGCTCCAGGCCGAGCCAGGTGAGGCCCGCGCCTCCCGCCAGCAACAACACCGCCACCAGCAGCGCCGACAGCCACAGCGGCATCGCGTACGCCAGGGCGATGACGAGGAAGGCAACGAAGGTGATGGCCCCGAGGAGCACCACCACGCCGCCGCCCGCCGCCAGTCCGGCGCCTGCGGAGGTCTTCTTGAGCTCGTCCTTCACCTCGGCCCGCGCGAGCGTCACCTCCGCGCGCACCAGGCGGCGTCCCTGCTCGAGGAACTCGGAGACGAGCTCCTTGATGGGGCGTGAGGGCTCCTGGCCCGCCGTGCTCCGAGGACGCGAGCCTTGGAAGCCCGGGAGTTCCGATCCACCGTCATAAGGAGGTTGCATGGTGGGCTCCCTCAGATCTTCAAGAACCGGCCCGCGAGGAAACCGATTGCCAGGCAGCCCGCGATGAAGACGCCTGGGCGCTGGCGGATCTGTGCCTGTGCGTCTCGTACCAGCTCCTCGGTGGAGCCTCGCTCCAGCCGGTCGGACACGCGGTGGATGACCTGGGCGGCGCTGTCCACCAGGGACTGGGCAGCGCCGAGGTTGCCTTCCTTGCCCGCGCCTTGAAGCGTGTCAGCCAGCCCGTGGAGGCGCTGGAGGACTTCGCCCTTCTTGCTGTCCACCTGCTGGTAGACGCGCTCTCGGGTGACGCCGGCGAGGCGCTTCCCCTGCTCCTTCGTGCCCTTCGTGT
The DNA here is from genome assembly GCF_000737315.1 of Hyalangium minutum. Taxonomy (GTDB): domain Bacteria; phylum Myxococcota; class Myxococcia; order Myxococcales; family Myxococcaceae; genus Hyalangium; species Hyalangium minutum. The sequence goes on along the minus strand of NZ_JMCB01000024.1, from coordinate 67,879 downwards.
TCACGAAGCTCGAGTCCTGGATTCCACTGCCCTCGATGACGCTGGCCATGTTTCCTCCTGTGAATGACGCCTGCCGCCGGGCGGCTTCCGGCCGCATGCACGGCGCACATGAGGGAAAGCTAGGCACGGCAATGACCCTGCCTGCTTTGAGCGGCGCACTGGCCGCGGAGCAGGCGGCAGAGAACGAAGGCGCCGCCGAGGGAATGAAAGCTGGAGGTGTACGCGAGCCCTCCAAGGGGAATAAATGGGGGGAGACGAGGAAGACCTTGGCTCGGAAGAAGACACCGCGATGGCTGGAGGCGGCACGGCTGCGCCAAGGCGCGCCTCCTCCTGCAGGGAGGGCAGACTGGCTGGCGCGTGCGCTCGGCCGGGCGGGCGTGATGCCTCGCGTCGAGGCGGAGCGGGCGATCCGGGACGGCCGGGTGGAGGTGGGCGGCCGGGTGGAGCGGGAGCCCTTCGCGCCGGTGCACCCGGAGGTGGAGGTCCGCGTGGATGGGCAGGTGCGGAGCCTGGATGCTCCGTTGCTCGTGCTGATGTTCCACAAGCCCGCAGGAGTCATCGTCGCGGGGACGGATCCTGAGGGCGTGGGGACGGTGTTCGACCGGCTGCGCGCCGTTCTGCCCGCGGAGCTGCAGGGCTTCGAGTGGTACGCCATCGGCAGGTTGGACCGCGACACCACGGGCCTTCTGCTCTTCACCAATGACGAGCAGGTGGTGCAGCACGGCACTTCCCCGGAGACGCACTTGCCCAAGCGCTACGTGGCGGAGGTGGCGGGGCGGCCCTCGGAGGAGGCCCTTCGGCGGCTCCGAGAGGGACTGGTGCTGGATGACGGGCCCACGCGCCCCGCCGGAGCGCGGCTGCTCGGGCCGGAGCGGGTGGAGCTGGTGCTCACCGAGGGCCGTCACCACCAGGTGAAGCGCATGCTCGCGGCGGTGGGGCACCCGGTGAAGGCCCTGCACCGCGAGGCGGTGGGGAGCGTGGCGCTGGATGTGCCCCTGGGAGCGTGGCGCCAGCTGAGTGTCCCCGAGGTGTCCGAGGGGCTCGGGTTCAGCAAGGACTCCACGCCCGGAGGGAACGGGCGCTGATCAGCGCGGCAGCTCGCGGACGCGCTCGGCGGCGACGGCCTCGGCGGAGAGCAGGCCCGTCTGAGCCACCTGATCCCAGAGCCGGCCGCGCAGCGCTTCCACTGTGGCGGCCAGGGCCTGGATGTCCGCGTGGAGCCGCTCGTTGAGCGGCACCATCTCCGCGTTTGTCAGCCGGGCCCGGAGCGCCTCCAGTGCGCGTTGCTGCGCCTCCAGCTCCGTGAAGTAAGGCTCGGCCACGCTGTGCAGGAAGTCACTCCGGCGCTGCCGGTGGGTCTCGCCCGCGCCCCCCAGGGCCTTGCGGACCAGGCGCAGCGCCTTGGTGCCATCGAACACACGCAGCGCCAGCGCCACGCGGACGTCCGCGCACTGGGCGAGCAGCGGGTTGAGGCCCGGTGGGTATGCGTCCAGCCGGGACTGGAAGGCCTTCACGCCGCGCACGTACGAGTCGGCGTCTCCTGAATAGAGCCTGAAGCGCAGGAAGGAGCCCCGGTAGATGTCGCGCGTGGCGTACTTCCAGGCCTCTTTGATGTCCTTCAGGTGGTAGTCGCGGAAGCCGCGCATGTACTCGAAGAGATCCCGCACCTCCTTGCGGCTCCGGTACACCTCGTTGCGCTCCACCTCGGGTGGGATCTCCGCGCGGCTCGTCACCGCGTCGAAGATGGCCCGGCTCGTCGGGCGATCCGTGATGCCCATGTCCCGCAGCGCCGCGTAGTAGGTGAGCGAGCTCACGTACCGGCTCAGCGAGAACTTCTCGTGGTACAGCGTCCAGAAGCTGAAGAAGGTGGCCTCGTCTTCTGCGGCCTTCAGCGCGCGGGCGTACTGCTCCCACACGGGGCCCTCGGCCGGTGGAGTGGGCGGGATGGGCTCGCCCTCCACATACCAGCGCTCGAAGTCCACGGGGCCGGGGAGCGTGTAGTTGCCCAGCGAGAAGTGGAACGCGTCATGGGACCAGTGCAGCCCCTGGAGCGCCCGGTTCTCGCCGCGATCGGCGGCCATGAAGACGCGGAAGGCGGCCTTGAAGAAGGATCGGTCCGCCTCGTTCTGCGGATAGGCCACGCGCACGCCGTACTCGTGCTGCAGCAGCGTCATCAGCCGCGCGTAGGTGGGAGCCTCGAGCTGCTCCTGTTCGATGGAGGAGTAGCTCTGCAGGCGCCGCTGCACCGTCGAGCCGTGCGTCATCGTCTCGAGGAATGCGTTCCGGGCCTCCACCGGTGCGGTGCGGGCTTCGCGGAAGGGGTCCAGGCCCAGCTCCCCGCCCATCGAGAGCAGCCCGGAGACGATGATCGGATCGCGCACCCGGCCCTCGGCCACCGCGCGCGCCAGCTCGGGGGCACGGATGAGGAACACATCCTCCGGCAGCTCCTGGAGCCGCGACACGTCCAGCTCACAGGCGACGCGATGGCGCACCTCGCTGCTCACGGTGGGGGCGGGTTCCGCGCCGGGCCCGAGCCGCTGGAGCGAGCGCACGCCCACGGGCTGGCCAAGCGCCGCGCTCAGCCTCCGCTCCACCAGCCCCGGGAGTGCCGTGTTGGACTCCAGCGCCCGGGCCTCGGTCTCGGAGAGGAAGAAGCCCGTGGCGTTCCCGTAGCGGGGGTGGATGGGCACGTCGTACAGCGGCTGGAGCAGGCGACGCTCCAGCACGGCGGGGCGGATCTCGGACCAGAGCAGGAAGTACGTCTCGCCGCCGTGGCGCACGAAGGGGAGGACCACGACGGACTGGCCCGTGCCAGGCGTGACGACTTCCCACCACTGGCCATCCAGGTGGACGCGGTGAGCGCGGAGGAAGCGCAGGTCCGCGCCCGTGGGAGATCCTCGTCTCCGGAACCCGGCGGCTGTCTCCGCATCGAGCCCTCGCTCAGCGAAGTGTGCGAGCCGGGCCGCATCCCAGACGCGCTCGTCCGCGCGTGACAGCAGGGCCTGGGCGCCGGGAGAGTCCTCCGCAGGAGCGCTCCGGGAAGCAGCCTTCGGTCCCACGAGGCCGCGCAGCAGCAGGACGAGGTCCTCACTGTGGGCATGGGCGCCGGACTCCAGCTCCTGGAGGAGCGCCTGCACGGGGCGGAAGAGGAGACGGTGGCGCGCGCCATCCCACTCCACGTCAATGTCCGCTGACAGAGGTGGGTTCACTGCGACGAAGAGGGGCAGTGCCAGCTCGGTGAGGTAGCCGATGGAGCGCGCGTAGGTGGGCAGGGGAATCTTGAGGCGCCGCTCGTCCAAGGTGACGTGGGTGCGCGCGTTGAAGACGGATCGGCCGTACTCGAGGATGTCCCCGGTCTCGTCCACGCCCGCGAAGTCGATGCCCACGGGCTCCAGCCCCACCAAGGGGGCTCCGCGCACCGCCCGGGAGGCACGGCGGCGCTGGAGCACACCCACGTGCAGCTGGCCCGCGTGCTCGAAGTAGGGGATGACCTGGCGCGTGTCGAGCCGGCTGCGGCTGGCGACCTCGTATGTCGCGCCTCCCGCCTCCCACGCGCCGAACAGGAGGAACGAGGGCGTGCCCGTCAGGGGCTCGGGGAGGGCTTCTCGGGTGGAGGTGGACATGGCTCAGCTCCGAGCAGGCGGGGTGGATCCGAAGTGGACGCGAGTCTGCCCGTGGGGGACCGTGTCCGCCAGCCCACTCCGGCCTCAGAGCTGCTCGATGAGGCTGCTCCAGGTGCGGTACTGCTCGTCCGTCCACACGCCCTTGGAGAGCCAGTCCACCACGGAGGCGGGCTCCACGAAGTGGCCCTCGTGCTGAAGCCGCAGGTGCATGCCCGGACGGAGCTCCGCCACGAAGCCGCGCTCGACCAACGCCGCGGCCAGCCACTGCACCAGCACCTGACGGGCACGCAGGCGCTTCGCCTCGGGAGAGAGGATGTCCAGCCCCGGGGGCCGCACCCGGTCCCAGAGCGTGGAGCCCTCGCGCAGCAGCTCCGGCAGGGAGGTCAGCGGCGTGCGGCGTGGATCCAGCGCACCACCCGTGAGGTGCTTGGAGATCTCCGGTAGGAGGATCTTCTCGCCCAGCTCCTCCCACTTCAGGTGGACCAAGCTGCCGCGCGTCTTCTGCTCGTAGAAGACCTCCTCCGCGGCGGCTGCGCCCCCGAGCAGATCGATGCAGCCTCCGGCCTCGAACTCCTGGAGCGGCAGGGGCTCTCCCTCGCGGGGGCCCTCGTGGCCCAGCGAGCTCAGCCGCTCCTCGAAGGGAGGGTGCGAGTCCCAGGGTGACGGCGGGCGGCGGAGTTCCTCCTCGATGTCATGGGTGATCTCCGCGCGCCAGGTCTTCTCCTGGAGGAAGGTCTTGAATCCGTCCAGCAAGGGGACGCGCACGCTCTTCTCGATGATCGGGATGACGTCGTGGTGCAGGTAGGCGCTCCACAGCGGCGCCAGCACGTGCACCTTGTGGAGCGCGCGAGCGGCGGCGTCGGCCCCGCACGTCTTGGCCGACAGGGCGTCCGCGGCCAGCTCCTGCTGTCGGGACACGGCGCCCGACACCCGGAGGAACATCTGGCCGTAGAGGCGGAAGGGTACGTCCAGGAAGAAGGCCGAGTCCTCCAGCGTGTCCACCGCCGAGGCGATGGCGGATCGCGTGCGGTACACCCACGGGCCGAGCGTCAGGTCTCCGCCCGTGTGGTGGCCGAACTCGTGCGCGAGCACGGCGGCCAGCTCCTCGCGCGAGAGGATGGCGAACAGCGGGAAGCCCACCCCGACGATGGCCTCGCGCCGCAGGCCGAGCCAGCGCCGCTGCATGGTGATGAAGGCGGTGGTCTGATCCGCCAGGTACACCTTGCGCGGCACCCGCGAGCCCACGCGCTTGGCCACGTCCTCGACCAGCGCGTGCAGGGCGGGGAAGCGCTCCGGGGACAGGTACTCCACGTCGTCCTGCTGATGCTTCTGGAACGACCAGCGGGGCCGCAGCGCCCAGAGCACGGTGAGCGCGCCCGCGGCGGAGAAGATGCCCGCCCACCCCAGTCCGCCCGAGTAGAGGCTCTCGGCGATGGGCACCCACGCGAGCGCGGCGACCACCGCGAGCCCCAATATCCAGAAGCCGGCCCAGAGCACGAGCGTCAGCAGCGCCCGCCGCGGAGTGCTCGGAGAAGTCACGGTGCCCATGATGCGATCGCCTCGCTGACAGGACTGTGGAGCAGATCATCGCGCCGGGCCAGTTCCACCAAGCGCCGCCGCTCCTCCGAGGGCAGGGCCGTGTTGCGTGAGCGCACGAGATAGGCTGCGGCGCGAAACTCCGGTGTCAGCTCGGCCGCTTCGAGGGAGACGCTCTCTCCGCGCACGAACTGGCGGAACACCTCCAGGCTGTGTGGCTCCAGCAGGTACGCCTTGGCCAGGGCCTGCTCGGGCTCCGTCGCGCCGGTGCGCACCGCTTCGCCGTAGGCCAACGCCCAGCCCGCTCCACCGAGCGCTCGGAGCAGCGCGGGTTTCAACTGGGGGGCCATGTCCACGGCCGCCTTGGGATCGCGGCCTACGGAGGACATGAAGCGCAGCATCGGCATGTCGGGTGCGTCCTCGGGGATCAGCCCCGCTCGCGCGCGGAGCTCCCACCGCTTCGATGACTCCTCCTCCTGCTGACCCCCCTCCGCCTCGAGCACCGCGATGAGCTCCTCGGGGTCGACGCCCTTCTCACCGTGGGCGACCCGCGCGTAGACCTCGGCGGCCTCGGCGCGGCTGCTTGGGTCCGCCTCCGCGAAGAGCTTCTTCAGCTGCGCCAGCGCCTCGGCGCGCCGTCCCTGGGCCACCAGCGCCGTGGCCTCGGCTTCGGCCAGGGTGGCGGCACCCTCGGTGTCGAGTCCCCGCAGAGTCTCCCAGGCCTTTGCCGTGCCCTTCCAGTCCCCGGTACGCCAGCGGCTGTAGACGACCGCTCTGAGAATGAGCGGCTCCTGGGGGAAGCGCTGCGCGAGCTGCTCCATGGCGGCGGTGCCCTCGGAACCCCGCTGGAGCCGCACGGAGAGGTACTGGGCGGTCGCGGAGTCCGGCTGAGCCTCGGCGCGGGCGCGGTACTCCTGGACCAGGGCCTCATGCTGGCCCATGCGCTCCGCCGCCCACTGGTAGATGCGGTGCAGTTCGGCGTCCTCTGGATGAACCGCGAGCGCCAGCTTGGCAATCCGCACCGCCTCCTCGGGGCTGTGCATCAGGGCGATGGCAATGGCGCGGGTGGCGGACCCTCGCTCCCAGCCCGCCAGGCGAGCGTACAGCTCGAGGAGCGGCACGGCCTCGGCGTAGCGGTCCTGCGCTATGAGCAGGCTGAGGCACACGGGCGGGCCGCTGAGGTCCTGCGGCAGGATGCCGACGTGGGAGCGGGTGGCGTAGCGCTGGGACTCGGAGAGGCGCAGCGACGAGGGCGGCTCGCTGAAGACGTGGTCCACATCGCGGAGCGTGAGGACCTTTTGGCCGCAGTAGAGCTGCGGCTCATAGCCCGTCGGTGCGTTGTTCTTCGAGTCCGGTCCGTAGACGACGGTCTCCAGGAACACGGGTGTCGCGCCCGCGATGTTCCAGGCGAGCACATCGAAGCCCGAGGCCACCTCCAGCTCGACCGTGTCGATCTCGACGCCGTCCTGGGTCGCCGCGCGGCCCTTCTGGTGGCCGGTGGGGACCTGGGGGAGGAGGGTCATCCCGCTCGCCGGGACGACGGCCTTCTTGCCTCCGAGCTCCACGCTGACGGGCTGAGGGAAGCCGTTGATCAGCCGGACATCCTGGTAGCGCGAGGCTTGGAAGGCCTGCGCCGCGCCGAGCACCACCAGCGCCATCACCCCGAGCGCCAGGGCCCGGCTCCAGAGCCAGGGCAGCGGGCCCAGCGGCACACGGGCGAAGAGTGTCCACGAGCGGTTGAAGGCGCCGCTGCCCTGGCCGGGGCGCACCACATAGGCACCCAAGGGCAGCAGGGGGATGGCGAAGAGCGCGACGACACAGTGGGTGGCGATGCACGTGCCGTCTTGCTCATCCTTCTCCGCGCTGCCGAGCAGCGAGGCCCCGAAGCCATTCACGGTGCCCAGCATGGGGTTGCTCTTGAGGGGGCGCGCGAAGAGCCGCCGATGGCGGAGCAGGATGTCGATGACCTCGCGGTGCGAGCGCAGCCGCCCCATCCACCGGGCCCAGCGCAGCGTGCGGTAGAGCCGGAACGGGTCACCGCGCTCCACCGCGCGGCGCACACCGGGGTCCTCGCACAGAGGCTTCAGCTCCGGGATGCGCTGCAGGAGGCCCGCCGGGTCCTGGATAATCATGGCGCGCGATCTTCGCCGCGACGGCCAAGGTCTGCCAAGGGGCTCCAGCCGCACTCCCAGTGTGACTCACCTTGCCGAGCCGGGAGGCGGAGAGGCCTCGCGGAAGATGCGGAGAATCCGGCCTTCGTCGAAGGCGTAGCGGAAGCCGGTGGCCTCACGGAAGCGGCGGTTGTCCACGACGATGGGATACTGGATGTGGGCCAGCGCGCCCTGCGAGGTGCGAGGCAGCCCGAACCGGCCCACGAGCCGTGCGAGCAACGGGCCGGGCAGCGGCACCGGTGTGCGGCCTGTCTCCCGGATAATGACGGAGAAGGGGATGGGCGGAGGACCCGCCACATTGAAGATGCCGCGCAGGCGCTTCTCCAGCGCGAGCTGGAGCGCGGTGACGACATCCTCCTCCTGGAGGACGTGGAAGAGCGGATCGTACCCGAGCACCATGGGCACCCGCTTGCCGCGCAAGAAGCTCGCGAGCGTCCCGGTGCCGGGAGCACCCAGCGTGTAGACGAGGCGCAGCACGGCGGTGGTCATCTCGGGCATGCGCCAGAGCGCGGTGGCCGCGTAGAGGTCAGCGGCGACGAGGTCGGCCAGCTCGGGCACCTTCTCCAGGGCGCGAGGGGGCTCGTCCTCGGAGTGGTAGAGCGGCGAGTCCGGCGCGGCGCCATAGAAGGTATGGCGGCCGACGAAGAGCACCTGCTTCACACCGTAGTCCCGGCAGTGATCGAAGACGGCCTTCGTGCCATCCAGGTTGATGCGGCCGCGCTCGCCGCCACTCACGGTGAGGGCGGTGACGGTGGCCATGTGGATGACGGCGTCCGGGCGTCGGCGGCGGAAGACGTCCTCCGCGGCGCGCTTGCGCACGTCCACCTGGTGGAACTCGATGCCCTTGGGGACGCTGGACCAGGGGCGCACGTCGATGCCCAGCACTTCGTGCCCGGAGTCGAGCAGCCGCGTGGCCAGCTTTCGGGCGATGCCTCCCGCGATACCGAGGATGAGGACCTTCATTGCGTCCGCCTCCGGTGGCGCAGCTCGCGCCCGCGCTCGATGAGCTCGGCCACGCGGGCCTTCACCTGCTCCACGTAGCCGCTGATGACGTCATCGTCCTCGTCTCCGGTGCCGGAGAAGGTGAGCGGCTCGCCGTAGTGCAGCTCCATGGGCGCGGGCAGAGGCAGGGGCAGCAGGTAGGGGGTGACGGGGACGTAGGGCATGCCTATCAGGCGCCCCAGCGCGTAGAGGTTGGCCACCGTGGGAACGGCCGTGCCGCCGCCGAGGATGGCGGTGGGGACGATGGGGGTGCGCGTCTGCAAGGCCAGGCGCATGAAGCCGGTGCCGAAGTCCACCAGTGAGTAGCGCTCGCGGTAGAGCTTGGCGGTGCCGCGTGAGCCTTCGGGGAAGACCATGAGGAGGCGATCGTCCTCGAGCAGGCGCAGGGCGTGCTCGGGCAGGCCGGTGAACTGGCCGGTGCGGCTGGTCCACAGGGAGGCAACGGGGAAGCGGTTGAGGAACTTCTCCGCCATGCCCTGGCCGAGCCGGGGCGGCTCCATCTCCAGCAGCAACGAGGTGAGGAGCATGGCCCCGTCGATGGCGTAGCCGCCCGAGTGGTTGCCGACGATCATCGCCCGGCCGCGCGGCGGCACGTGCTCGATGCCGTAGCACCGCACCCGGAAGTAGTACCGGTACAGCACGGCGAGCGCCGACGCCGCCAGGGTGAGATGTTTCTTGGAGATGCCATACGGGTCGACGCCGAACTCGTTGAACGGCAGCTCGAGCCGGTCGACCCGCTCCGCAATGGACTCTTCGCGCGCCACGCGGGCACCGTAGCACGCCAGAACCTGCGCTTGCTCGCTCATCGGCCAAGCCTGCGGGCGCTCGCCAGTGGGTGGTCTTGGGGCGCTCTACCTTGTCCTCATGGCGGGACACGGCGTGGTGACTGCCCAGGAGGGCAATCGGCTCTGTGACTTCATCCGGGGGCGCCTCCACGTCATCCTGGAAGAGTGGGAGCGCCGGGCCCGGCATTTCCCGGTGGCCGAGCGCCTGCAAGGGGCGGCGCTACGCGACCATGTCCCGCAGATCCTCGAGCGCATCGCCTGCGTCCTCCAGGCGCTGGAGACGGGCGGGCATGCGTCGCTCCAGGAACTGCCGGACAGGCATGCCCTCGAGAGGCTGGACGAGGGCTACGACTTGCGTACAGCGACCGAGGAGCTGAGCGCTCTGCGCGACACCATCCTGGGGCTGTGGGAGCAGGAGGTCTCGGGCGTTCTCGCCGTGCGGGAGGTGCGCGAGCTGGACCGCGCCATCGATGAGGTGATCTCCGCCTCGGCGGCCCGCTTTGCTCTGGCCCGGGAGCGCACCTTGAGGGCGCTGGATCGGGTCTCCTCGGCGGCGCTGGGGACAGGGAAACTGGACACCTTCCTGCCCCAGTTGATGACGGTGCTGCTGGAGACAGTGGCCGCGGTGGACTCGGTGGCGATCTTCCTTCAGGACGCGGAGGACGTGCTGCGCGTCCGGGCAGCCATCGGTCTGGAGGAGGAGGTCCAGGCGCGGCAGCCCGTGCGAGTGGGGGAGGGGTTCACGGGGACGGTGGCCGCACGGAAAGAGCCGCTCTTGCTGCGGGACGCGTCCAGGGATCCGCTGGGGCGCGGCTCGCGTCTTCGCAGCAAGGGGATTCACGCGCTCTACGGCGTGCCGCTGCTGCACGAAGGGCAAATGATCGGGGTCGCGCAGATGGGCTCGCGCACGGCCTTCGATTTCTCGGAGGACGACCAGCAGTTGCTGCGCACCATGGCGCAGCGAGCCACCTCGCTGATCATCCAGGCCCAGTTGATGGAGCGGCTGGTGGAGGACATCCATCAGCGCCAGGAGGCGGAGCGGGCGCAGGCGCTGTTGGTGGAGGCGGGGGCAGTGCTGGCGCAGTCGCTCGACGTGGACACGACGTTGAAGAGCATTGCCTTGCTGGCGGTGACGCATCTGTCGGACTACTGCATGCTGGATCTGCTGAGAGAAGACGGGCAGCTCCACCGGGTGGAGGTGCAGGCGAGGGAGCCGGCTCGGAGGGAGCTCATCCACAGCGCGATGGCGTACGCGCCGCGGCGGGGAGCCTCGAGCCCGGTGGCGCGCGTGTTCGAGACGGGCATCCCTCATGTGGCCGATATCACCCCCGAGTGGCTGGACAGCGTCGCGCAGTGCCCGGAGCACCGGGCCATGTTGGAGGCGCTGGAGCCGCGGTCCTCGGTGATTCTGCCGCTGAAGGCACGAGGGCGAACGCTGGGGGTGCTCAACCTGGCCTCCCTGGAGCCGGGGCGCATGTCGCGGGCTTCGAGCATCGCGGTGGCGCAGGGGTTGGCGGACCGGGCGGCGATTGCCATCGACAATGCGCGGCTCTACCAGGAGGCGCGCGAGGCGGTGAAGGTGCGTGAGGATGTGGTGGCCATCGTCAGCCACGATCTGCGCAACCCCCTGAACGCCATCTCCCTGTCGGCGTCGACGCTCATCAAGCGCGAGGAACTGGATGTCCGGACGGCGAAGGCGGCCACGCGCATCTACGCGGCGGCGGATCGGGCGCACCGGCTGATTCGGGACCTGCTGGACTTCACGCAGGCGCGGGTGGGGGGCATTCCTCTGACCCCGCGCAAGGTGTCACCCGGGGAACTGGTGAGGCAGGTGGTGGAGGAACTCCAGTCCGCGTTCCCCGAACGGCACTTGGAGCTGCGGGTGGAGGCGGAGGGAGCGCTGGATGTGGATCCGGATCGGCTGGCGCAGGTGCTGGCGAACCTGCTGGGCAACGCGGTGCAGCACAGCCCGGCAGGCACCCCGGTCAAGGTCGACGTGCGCGGAGAAGAGGAGGGGGTGCTCGTGGCAGTGCACAACGAGGGGGCGCCCATTTCCGCCGCTCAGCTCCCGGTGTTGTTCGAGCCCTTTCATCGGGGCCGGGAGGCGAGGACGGGGACGGGGAGCCTGGGGCTGGGGCTCTTCATCTCGCGGCAGATCGTCCAGGCGCACCAGGGGCGTATCGAGGTGCGCTCGGAGTCCGGGGAGGGGACAACGTTCACGGTGTGGTTGCCGCGTCATTCCAGACATTCGCGTTCTGGGCATTGAGCGGTCCGCGCTGGGGGCGGACGACGCAGAAGCGCTGGCCGGTGGGGGCCTCCATCACCCACCAGCGCTTGACGAATGCGACCCGCTTGGCGCCCAGCGCCTCGAGCCGCTTCACCTCGGCTTCGATGTCATCGGTCTCGATGTCGAGGTGGACGCGGCTGTCATGGTCCACCTTCTGGAGGAGAATCATCGGCTCGTCCTGGGAGACGGCGAGATCGCGGTAGGGGCCGGCATCGGGGGGAGGCGTGTTGACGGGCCGGCCAAAGGCCTGGCTCCAGAAGGTGGCGGCGGCATCGATGTCCTCGACCTTGCAGTCGATGACGAGGGCACAGAAGCGGCTGTGGTGCATGGGAGCTCCGAGAGAGGGGGAAGGACGCGCGTCTTATCCGTTCTGGAGCTGAAGTGAGCTATGTTCCGGCGGCCATGCGATGTGACTCCTGTCTTCAGGCGGAACCTTCAGCGTATGTGGAGCTGCATCACAACGTGGGACTGCTGCTCATGCGGCAGGAGTACTCCACGGAGGGGCAGCTCTGCCGGAGCTGCCTGAAGCGCGCGTTCTGGCACCACACGTTGCGGAACGTGACGCTGGGGTGGTGGGGGATGATCTCGTTCTTCATGACCTGGTACTTCCTGGTCTCGAACCTGCTCACCTACCTGCGGGCGCAGAGCGAGCTGGGGCGGGCCCGGCCGCGCGAGGACTCCCGCGCCACGGTGGCCACGGGGGACGAGGCGCAGAAGCTCCTCGGTCCTTTCGAGCACAATGTGCGCATGCTGCTTCGTTCGGGGGACGCGCCGGAGACCATCGCCAAGGACCTGGCCCGCACTCACAGCGTGGAGCCCTCGGCGGCGCAGCGCTTCGTGGAGCAGATTCGCTCGGCGGAGTGAGGAGCGGTTGGCCGGTGGGTCGGACGTCCTTCGGGAACCCCGTCAAAATAAGGGGACAGTTCGGACAGCGCTCGAAGATACTCGCACCGTGAGCGACGCCAGCTTGTACACAGTGGGTGGAACGGTGCAGGCGGGCGGAGGCGTGTACCTGGCCCGCCGGGCGGACCCGGAGATGCTCTCGCTGTGCCGCGCGGGCACGTTTGCCTTTGTGCTGACGGCGCGTCAGATGGGCAAGTCCAGCCTGATGGTGCGCACCGCGGAGCAGCTCTACGAAGAGGGCATCCGCTCGGTCATCATTGACCTGACGCGCATTGGCAAGCAGGTGACGGCGGACCAGTGGTACGTGGGCCTGCTGGTCGTCATCCAGGAGCAGCTCGAGCTGAACACGGACTCGGCCGAGTGGTGGAACCGCAACCGGGACCAGGGCCCGGTGCAGCGGATGACGCGCTTCCTGGAAGAGGTGGTGCTCCAGGAGGTCCCCGGGCGCGTGGTGGTGTTTGTCGATGAGATCGACACCACGCTGGGGATGGGCTTCACGGACGACTTCTACGCGGCCATTCGCTACCTCTATAACGCGCGCGCGAGCAACCCGGAGCTGGCGCGTCTGTCTTTCGTGCTCGTGGGCGTGGCCACGCCGGGAGACCTCATCCAGGACGAGAAGCGCACGCCCTTCAACCTGGGCCAGCGGGTGGAGCTGACGGACTTCACGTTGGAGGAGGCGAGGCCGCTGGCGCAGGGGTTGGGGGACGGGCCCGAGCAGGGGAGGCAGGTGCTGGAGTGGGTGCTGGGGTGGACGGGCGGGCACCCGTACCTGACGCAGCGGCTGTGCCAGGCGCTGGTGGACCACAAGCAGCAGAACGGTGGGGGCGCCTGGGCGCGTCAGGACGTGCAGCAGGTGGTGGAGCGAACGTTCTTCGCGGAGAAGAGCTTCCAGGACAACAACCTGGTGTTCGTGCGCGACATGCTGACGCGGCGCGCGCCGGAGCCCGAGCGGGTGCTGCGGACGTATCAGGACATCCGGCGTGGCCGTCGGGTGGCCGATGAGGAGCGGTCGCTGGTCAAGGCGCACCTCAAGCTCGCGGGGGTGGTGCGGCGCGAGGGCCAGGTGCTGCGGGTGCGCAACGCCATCTACGACCGGGTCTTCACGGTGGCGTGGGCGCGCAGCCAGTTGCCGGTGGACTGGCGCGTGGTGCGGCTGGCGGCGCTGGGGTTGGTGATCCTGGGCTTCATCGTGCTGCTGCCGGCCTCGGTGCTCCTATACCGGCAGTTGGCGGCTGCGGAGCGCGATGCCGATGCGGTTCGCGAGGAGCTGGGGCGGGCGCAGAAACTCAGGGAGGATGCCGAGTCAGCCAAAGGCCGGGCAGAAAAAGAGGCCAGCAGCATCAAAGAGGAGGCACAAAAGAGCGTAGCTCAAGCCCAGCGGGAGACGCAGGTACTCCAGGCGGATGCCACCAAGGCGAAGGAAGAAGCGGAGAAGGCGAAGCAAGAGGCGGAGACCGCTCGCACGGAGGCACAGCGGCTGCAGGCGGAGGCACAGCAGGCCTTGGCGCAAAAGGAACAGGTCGAGCGGGAAAGCGCTCGCGCCCGAGCCGAGGCCGAGGAGAAGTTCAAGGAAGCCGCCTCGTATGTGTTCCTGAACCGGGCGGATGACACGCTGCGTGCCGCCTCCTCGGCCTTGCCTGTCAGCGCCGCGTTCTCCACGGAGGCCTTGCGGCTCTATCCCTCCTCGGCGGGAGCCATGGACTCGCTGATCCGCGCGCTCGTCCAGCTTCGCTCGGACCCGGTCCCTCTGGCTCATGATGACAACGTCCTGGCCGTCACCTTCAGCCCGGATGGCAGCTTGGCCCTGTCCGCCAGTGAAGACGGAACTGCCCGGCTCTGGGAGGTGGCCACGGGCCGCCAGCGCCTGAAGCTCTCTCACAACAAGCCCGTCACGGCCGTGGCCTTCAACTCGGATGGCTCACGTGTGGCCACCGCCAGCGAGGATGGCACCGCACGCCTGTGGAACGCGGCCACCGGCCAGCCCCTGGGCGCTCCCCTTCAGCACCACTACCCCGTCAATGCCGTGGCCTTCAGCCCCGACGGCAAGCTGCTGCTCACCGGGTGTGACGATCGCACCGTGCGCCTGTGGAACACGGCCACTGGCGCCGAGGTGTCCTTTGCCAAGGCGATGACGCACCGGGACCGTGTCACGGCCGTGGCGTTCAGCCCTGATGGCACGCGAATGGCCTCGGCGAGCAATGACCGGACGGCGCGTGTGTGGGACGTGGCCACGGGCAAGCGGCTCTCCGTGCTGCAGCACATGGGCCGTGTGCTGTCAGTGGCCTTCAGCCCGGATAACACGCTCGTGGCGACGGCCAGTGAGGACAGAGCCGCGCGCCTGTGGGAAGTGGCGGGCGACTTCTCCCCCATGGTGCTGGCTCACGACAAAGCCGTCACGGCCGTGGCCTTCAGCGCCGACGGCAAGAGCGTGGCGACAGCCAGCGAGGACAAGACCGCGCGCCTGTGGGATGTGGCCACCGGCAAGCAGCAGGTGCTCCTGCCTCATCAGGACACCGTCAACTCCGTGGCGATCAGCCCGGACGGCAAGACCTTGGCCACGGCCAGCGAGGACCAGCGTGCCCGGCTCTGGCAGATCGCCCCTCGTTCTCCGCTCGTGCTCCTGCCGCATGGCGCAGCGGTCACCGCGCTGGCATTCAGCCCGAACGGCACGCGCATGGCCACCACCAGCGGCAACCAGGCCACGCTCTGGGACGAGGCCACCGGGCAGCGAGGCCGGCGGTTCACCCATGACACGAACAAGCCGGTGACGGCGGTGGTGTTCAGTCCGGACGGGACGCGCGTGGCCACCGCCAGCGAGGATGGCACGGCACGCCTGTGGAATGCGTCCACCGGCGAGTCCCTGAGCCCGCCCTTCTCGCACAAGGCGGCGATCCGCTCCGTGGCCTTCAGCCCCGATGGCACACATCTGGCCACTGCCAGCGATGACGACACGGTGCGCCTGTGGAACACGGCCAGCGGCGAGCTCAGGGGCCGGCCCCTCCGGCACGCGGCCGGTGTCCGGGCCGTGGCCTTCAGCCCGGATGGCAGGCTCCTGGCCACCGCCAGCGAGGATGGCACCGCACGCCTGTGGAACGCGGCCACCGGCGAATCCCTGGGCAAAGTCCTGCAGCACGAGCTCGTCGTCACTGCGGTGGTGTTCAGCCCGGATGGCACGCTCCTGGCCACGGCCAGCGAGGACAGCACTGCCCGCCTTTGGGACGTGGCCACCGGCCAGCAGCGCCAGCTGCTGCAGCACGACAGCAGTGTGACGTCCGTGGCCTTCAGCCCGGATGGCACGCTCGTGGTCACGGCCAGTGAGGACGGCTCGGCGCGCTTGTGGGAGGCCACCACGGGGCGCCGGCTTGCGCGCATGCCCCACCGGAGCCGTGTCCTGGCCGTGGCCTTCAGCCCGGATGGCTCGCGCGTGGCCACCGCCAGCGAGGACGAGACCGCGCGCCTGTGGCCGGTGCGCTCCCAGGATTGGATCGATCTCACCTGCGCCTTGTTGCCTCGCAACTTGACGCGTCAGGAGTGGCCTGCGGATGTGAGCAAGGTTGCACCCTATCGGAAGGCTTGCCCTAACCTGCCCTGAGTTCCGGGACGCCAGGAAAGAGACCCATGGCCCGTGTCTTCATCAGTTACAAGCGCGACGTCACGCCCGATCAAGACCTTGCCAATGCCCTCTACAAGGCGCTCAAGGTCGACCACGAGGTGTTCATCGACACTTCCATGCTCGTGGGTGAGAAGTGGGTGGAGCGCATCGACGCGGAGATCCGCCAAGCGGACTTCTTCATCGCGCTGCTGTCCCCCTTCTCCGTCAACAGCGAGATGGCCCGCACGGAGATCGAGCTGGCGCACCAGCTCCAGGTGCAGCGCGGGCGCCCGGTGCTGCTACCCATCCGGGTCGCCTACCACGAGCGCCTGCCGCCGCCGCTGGGCGGGTACCTCAGCCCCATCAACTGGGCGCTCTGGGAGGGGCCCGAGGACACTCCGCGCCTGCTCGAGCAGCTCGCCAAGGCCATGAGCGGGGGGACGTTGCCGGGCTCCGCCTCGACTCCCGCGAGCCCTCCCCGGGCCAGTGCGGCGCCCGAGCCCGCGCCTGCCGCCGCCGCCACTGCCTTTCAGGCGCCTCTGCCGTCCGCGGCGCTCGAGCTGGATGAGCCGCTCGAAGGGGCCATGGACACGCAGTCGGCCTTCTATGTGGTGCGCGATGCCGATGCGACGGTGATGAAGGCTGTCTCGCAGAAGCAGGGCACCACCGTCACCATCAAGGGCGCCCGGCAGATGGGCAAGAGCTCCCTGCTCATGCGAGGCTTGGCTGGCGCCATCACCGCGGGCAAGCGCGTGGCCTACCTCTCGTTCCAGGAGTTCGACTCGGCCACGTTCTCCAACCCGGATCTCTTCTTCCAGCGCTTCTGCACCTCGCTGGGGGATCAGCTCGAGCTGTCCAACCAGGTGGATGCCTACTGGCAGAAGCCCATGGGCCTGAGCCAGCGCTGCGGCCTATACATGAGCGGACACATCCTCAAGGCGCTGGAGGCCCCGCTGGTGCTGGGGCTGGACGAGGTGGAGACGCTCTTCGAGACGCCCTTCGGCACGGACTTCTTCGGCATGCTGCGCAGCTGGCACAACAACCGCGCGCTGCCCACCACGCCCGTGTGGAAGAAGCTCAGCATCGTCCTCGTCACCTCGACCGAGCCCTTCCTCTTCATCAAGAACCTGACGCAGTCGCCCTTCAACGTGGGGCAGACGGTGGAGCTGGGAGACTTCACCCCGGAGCAGGTGGCCGAGCTGAACCGGCGGCATGGCTCGCCGCTGGGGCCCAAGCAGGAGCAAGAGCTCTTCGCCTTGCTGGGCGGACATCCCTATCTGGTGCGCAAGGCGCTCTACCTGGTGGCCAGCCGGAGCATGCGTGTGGAGGACCTGTTCTCCCAAGCGGCGGAGGACCGAGGCCCGTTTGGAGACCACTTGCGGCACCTGCTCTTCCGGCTGGGCGGCCAGCCGCAGCTCAAGGCTGGCTTTCGCGAGGTGCTGCAGCGCGGCGCACACCCGGACGAGGACGTGTTCATCCGCCTGCGGAGCGCGGGGCTGGTACGGCAGGAGGGAACCACGATGCTGCCTCGCTGCGAGCTGTACCGGCGCTACTTCCGCGAGCGCCTCACCACGAGCTGAGCCGGGAGCGCGCACCCTGTGGCCCCAAGCCCCCTGGAGCTGACGCTGCACTTGGTCTCCGGCGAGCGCACCCGCGACGCCGACCGGTTCCTCTTCCAGGCGCGGGACTACCTGCGCCTCCGAGAGGAGGGCACCTCCGTGCGCGCCTCGTTCCCCTGGGAGCGAGCCCTGGAGGATCTGTCCAACCTGGGCTCCAGCCGCCCCAGCCCCAATGCCGCCCAGCGGCTGGGAGAGCTGCTGCGTGCTTTCCTCGCGCCTCTGGGGTGGGCCCAGGACGAGCAGCGCCTGCGGCAGGCCGTGGAGGCGGGGAGGCTCGTGCGGCTCACGCTGAGGCTGGAGCCTGCCGAGCTGTGCGTGCTCCCTTGGGAGCTGCTCACGCTGGAGTCCACGGGCCAGGCTCTGAGTGATCTCGACGGCCTGACGCTCTGCTACGAGCGGCCCGGGACGCAGACCCACCCGGCGCAGCCCTCGCCTCCGCCTGCGGGGGGCCGCATCCTCTTCGCCTGGGCGGGGGATGTGCCCGCAGCGGCACACCAGCGCGCCCTCGTGGAGGTCTGCGCCCAGGCAGGGTACCGCTTCGATCCGAGCCGGGACGTGCTTCCTCATGTGAGCCTCGCCTCGCTCGAGCAGGCCTTGAGGGACAGTGAGGAGCCCATCGGCGCGCTCCACCTGCTGTGCCATGGCGTTCCCTCCGAGCCCGGGGCCTACGGCCTGGCCTGGAACTCCTCTCGAATGGAGGGAGAGGGGGAGGTGGTGGATGCCGCCTCGCTGCGCGCCGTGCTTGAACCGCACGCCGGGCATGTCCGCATGGTGGTGCTGTGCGCCTGCCGCGGAGGGGATGCGGGGCTCCCCGGCAACCACCTGGGCAGCCCGGCCCGCGAGCTGCACCGCGCGGGGCTCTCCACGGTGGTTGCCTCCCGGCTGCCGCTCTCCAAGGTGGGCTCCGTCACCTTCACCCGTGTGCTCTATGGGGAGCTGCTCGGACACCACGTATCGCTGGAGCAGGCGCTGGCCGAGGCTCGCAAGGCGCTGCGGCTCGAGGGGGCGCGGATGGATGGAGCCTCGCTCCAGCTCTACGCCCACGCCGGAGATGGGCCGGACCTGCGCCCGTTCATCTTCCCGCCGTACTGCGGCCTGCGGCCATTCGAGCCGGGGGATCATCGGCGCTTCTTCGGCCGTGAGGCGCTGCGCCAGACACTGCACCAGCGGGTGGAGGCCGCTGCGGAAGGACGGGCCCCTGCCTTGGTGGTGATGGCCGGCGCCTCCGGGAGTGGCAAGTCCTCGCTGCTTCGGGCCGGGCTGTTGCCGGAGCTGTCTCCCGAGCGCTGGGAGGTGACCCGGGTACGCGCGGGAGAGGCGGGAGCGCTGGAGGTGGTGCGCTCGGCGCGGGCGTCTCCGGGCAAGCACCGGCTCCTGGTGGTGGATCCACTGGACGAGGCCTTCACGCGGCTGGCCGAGGGCGAGCGCGGAGAGCTGCTGCGCGCGCTATGGGAGGCCTCGCAGGAGCCCACGCGGGGCACGGTGGTGCTCGCCACGCTGCGGGTGGACTACCTGGGGCGCTGCGCGGAGGTGCGCTTGGGGGAGGGCGGTCCCCGATTGGACGCGGTGCTCTTCGAGGGCGGGCGCCTGCTGCTGGTGCCGGAGATGACGGCGGAGGAGCTGCGCGACGCCATCGAGCGTCCCGCGTGGCAGCAAGGGCTCTCGCTGGAGGAGGGCCTGACGGAGCGGCTCCTGCAGGAAGTGGAGCGCCAGCCGGGCGGCCTTCCGCTGCTGGCGCACACGCTGGAGCGGCTGTGGCGGATGCGCGAGGGGCGATGGCTCAAGCACAGCGCGTACCGGGCGCTGGGCGGGGTGGCCGGAGCGCTGGCCCAGGAACTGGACCGGCTGTTCCTGGGGCTGGGCGAGGAGGAGCGCCACCAGGTGCGTCGGCTGCTGGTGGAACTGGTGGATGTGCGGGAGGGGTCAGCCCCCTTCACCTGCCAGCGCGTGGAGAGGGAGCGGGTGCGGCCCATGGGGGAGCAGGCGCGCCGCGCCTTCGACACGGCGCTGGGGCGGCTGGTGGAGGGCCGGGTGCTGGTGCTCGGCGGCGGCGCGGAGGAGGAGGGCGAGGTCTTCATCGAAGTGGCCCACGAGGCGTTGCTGCGCCATTGGGGGCCCCTGGCGGAGTGGATCCGCGAGGGCCAGGAGCGCCGGCGCAGGCGGCTGGAGCTGCGCGTGGCGGCGGAGGCCTGGGGTGACCACCAGGGGGCGGAGCACGCGGAGGACTATCTCTTGCGAGGCCGGCGCCTGGAGGAGGCGCTGGAGTTCCTGCTTGCCCATCCGGACGAGCTGGACGAGCGGGTGTTCCCGTTCATCAACGCGAGCCGGGAGCGGGAGGAGCGGCTCGCGCGGGAGGCGCGCCGGCACCAGGAGCGGCTGCAGGACTTCGCCCGGCTGATCGTGGCGGACAAGCTGCGGCGGGAGGACCCCACGGCGGCCCTGCTGGTGCTGTTGGAGGTGCGCGAGCCCGAGCAGCACCTGGCGTGGACGCAAGCGGCGCTGGAGGTGCTGCAGCAGCCACTCGCCTCCGCGGTGCTGCGAGGGCACCGAGGGCCGGTGCGCGCCGCGGCGTTCAACCGGGATGGGACGCGGGTGGTGACGGCGTCTCGGGATGGAACAGCGCGGGTGTGGCGCGCGGATGGGACGGGCGAGCCCACGGTGCTCGAAGGGCACAGCGGCGAGGTGCTGGTGGCGGCCTTCAGCCCGCTCGGGAAGCGGGTGGTGACGGCCTCGGCGGACCGCACGGCCCGGCTGTGGTGGTTGGAGGGCGGCCCGGGGGCACCGCTCGAGGGGCACGTGGGCGAGGTGGTGGCAGTGGCGTTCAGCCCGGATGGCGAGCGGGTGGTGACAGCGTCGCGGGATGGGACAGCGCGGGTGTGGCGCACGGATGGGATGGGCGTGCCGGTGGTGCTCCGGGGCCACGAGCAGGGCGTAGTGGCCGCGGCCTTTGACGGCACGGGCGCGCGGCTGGTGACGGCGTCGCGGGATGGGACGGCGCGGGTGTGGCACGCGGATGGGCGTGGCGAGCTGGCGGTGCTGCGCCACCCGGGAGATGTGCGCGCCGCGGTCTTCAGCCCGGATGGGACGCGGGTGGCCACGGCCTCGGTGGACGGAGCGGTGCGGGTGTGGCGCGTGGAGGAGCAGGGCGAGCCGATTCTGCTGCAGAGCGACTCCGGCTTCGTGAACGCGGTGGCCTTCAGCCCGGACGGAGGGCTGGTGGTGAGCGCGCACGCGGATGGGTCGGTGCGCCTGTGGCGGGCGGATGGGAAGGGAGGGATGCGGCTGGCGGGACACACGGGGGAGATCCTCACGGTGGCCTTCAGCCCGGACGGCATGTGGGTGGTGACGGCCTCGCGGGATGGGACGGCGCGGGTGCGGCGCACGGACGGGGAAGGCCTGCCCCTGGACTTGCTGGGGCACGGGGACGAGGTGCTGTCCGCGCGGTTCAGCGCGGATGGGGAGCAGGTGGTGACGGCCTCACGGGATGGGACGGCGCGGGTGTGGCGGTGGCGCGCGCAGCCCCAGGCGCTCACGCTGCGCCGCCGAGCGGGCGCGGTGCAGGGCTTGGCCTTCAGCCCGAGCGGGGAGCTGCTGGCGACGGCGCATGCGGATGGCACGGCGCGGGTGTGGCGGCTGGATGGCTCCATGACCAAGGTGTTGCTCAAGGGGCATGGGGCGGAATTGAGGATGGTGTCCTTCAGCCCGGAGGGGGAGCGGGTGCTGACGGCCTCCGTGGATGGGACGGCGCGGGTGTGGCGCACGGACGGCAGCGGAGAGCCGGTGGTGCTCTATGGGCACACGGGCCGGGTGGTGACGGCGGTGTTCAGCCCGGACGGGGCGCGGGTGGTGACGGCCTCGTGGGATGGGACGGCACGGGTGTGGCAGGCGGACGGGAGTGGAGAGCCCGTGGTGCTTCACGGGCACACGGAGTTCCTGCGGAGCGCGGCCTTCAGCCCGGACGGGGCGCGGGTGGTGACGGCCTCGGATGACGGAACGGCTCGCGTGTGGCGTGCGGACGGCAGCGGTGCGCCCGTGGTGCTCCAGGGACATCAAGGCCGGGTGGTGATGGCGGCGTTCAGCTCGGACAGCGAGCGGGTGGTGACAGCGTCAGAGGACGGGACGGCGTGGGTGTGGCGCGCGGATGGCCAAGGCAAGCCGGTGGTGCTCAAGGGGCACGAGCAGGCGGTGGTGAGCGCGGAGTTCAGTCCGGACGGGACGCGGGTGCTGACGGCCTCGCACGACAAGACGGCGCGGGTGTGGTCCGCGGAGGGAGTGGGGGAGCCGGTGGTGCTCCGGGGACATACGGCCCGGTTCGATTCCCGAGGCACGCGGGTGGTGACGGCCTCGGGAGATGGGGCGGTGCGGGTGTGGCCGGTGGATGGGAGCGGTGAGCCCCTGGTGCTGACCGGCCATGGGGACCGCGTGATGGGAGCAGTCTTCAGCGCGAAGGGGGACATGCTGGCCATCGCTTCGAGCGACGGCTCCGCGCGCGTGTGGAGGCTGGGCGTGGACATGCTGCGCGAGCGGCTGCACCAGATGACGAGCGCGAGCCTGGAGCTCCGTCAGCGCCAGCGCTACCTGGGCGAGACGCTCGAGGAGGCCCGGGAAGCCCACGCTCGCAACCCCACTCCTATCGAGAACAGCACCGAGTCGGAGCGGTACAGCTCCTTGCGCCGCAGGAAGCGCTCGTAGGCAACGTCGGCAAAGCCATACAGACGCGAGGTCCACTGCACCTCCACGCCGAGCACTCCTCTCCCGCTGACTCCGCCGAAGAAGGTGGGCGTCCTCTGTGCGTTCAGTTCATGGAAGAAGGCCGTGGTGCCCAGCCCCGCATAGGGGCGCAGACCGCCCTGGGTAGAGAGATGGAATCGCGCCTCGGCCCTGAGCCCCGGAGAGGACTGCACCACGACTCCGAGCAGACCGCCCACGCGCTCCTGGGTGTACCCAATGCTCACGACCGGGGTGACGGTCGTGGTGACGCCGAGCCCCAGCACATCCACCTCTCCACGAATGTTCATGCTCCATCCCAGCTGCCTCGGGGAGCCGTCCGCCGCTTCTTCGCGAGCCACCGCGGGTGTTTCCAGTTCCAGTTCCTCCTCGTCCTCCCGCGAACCGTCCGGTAGCGCGAGGGTGCCGCGGGCCTGCGCGAAGAGCCTGCGCAAGCGCCTCGGGCCTTTCACGGGGAGCTGCACGGAGACATCCATCGCCAGGGCCTCGCGGAAGGACTGCAGCGCCGCTTCCGGGGACTGCTCCGCCAGCAGCACGCCCCGCATCAACTTGAGCCAGACCAGCTCCTGCACTTCGTTGGATCTCCAGCCCACAGCCTTCTCCACCTTGGCGAGGGCCTCCTCGTACCGGGCTTGCTCATAGAGCGTGGCCACTGCGGGGATGTAGGGGTTGGGCGTGAACGGCCGCTCGAGCTTCGAGGGCTCTTCGGCGGACGCGGTGACGGCGGTCAGGCAGAGAAGGGCGATTTTCAAGGCAGAGGTCATGGAGTCAGTCCTGGATGGAGGAACGGAGCACGCGCTGGCGCTCCATGACTGGCTCTGTAGACCTGTGGCCTCCTCCACGCAGTGAGGGGGCTCATACGCCGCTGGTGAAGCGCTTCACCGCTGACTGACTCTCATGGGAGCGCTCCCCTTCTCAGCGGGGGAGGTTCGTCCCGGCCCCCACCGGATTGGGATGCTGGGGGAACAGGCCCACGCCTATCGAGAACAGCACTGCCTCCGAGCGGTACCGCTCGCCCCCGGTAAAGAAGCGCTCATACGCCACGTCGGCAAAGACAAACATGCGAGAGTTCCACTGGACATCCACCCCGAGAACCCCGCGACCGCTGACTCCACCGAAGACGGTGTTTGTTCCCTCCGCATTCTCCTCCAGGAAGAACGCCGTAGCCCCCACCCCCGCATAGGGCCGCACCCAGCCGAGGTTGATGGGGTGGTACTGCCACTCGGCCCGAAGCCCTGGCGTGGGCTGCACCAGGACTCCCACCAATCCTCCCATCCGCTCCTTCGTGTACCCAAGCCCCACCACGGAAGAGATAGAGCGGGTGACGCCCAGTCCTGGCACATCCACCTCTCCGCGCACGCTCAGGCTCAGGCCCATTCGCCGCTCGGGCGGGCCCGTCACCACGGGCGCGTCGGCCTCGTCCGGTTCCTCCTCCAGCGCCAGGTCCGCCGGGAGCCCCGCCGTGTTGCGCGCCTGCTCGAAGAGCTTGCGCAAGCGCCGCGAGCCCTTCTTCACCGGCAGCTGCGCCTGCTCATCCATCGCCAGCGCTTCCTTGAATGTCTGCAGCGCCGCCTCCGGGGCGAGCTCCACCTGCAGCACGCCCTGCATCAGCTTGAGCCACAGTTGCTCCTGCGGCCCGTTGGACTTCCAGTCCTGCGCCTTCTCCAGCTTGGAGAACGCCTCCTCATACTTGGACTGTCCGTAGAGCGTGGCTACCGCCTGGATGTATGGGTTTTCCGTCTCCGGCACGTCGATGTTCGTGGCCTCCTCCGCCCAAGCAGGTCCCGCCATCAGGCACGCCAACGCCCAGGCCAGCATGAACACGGCGCTGACGCGTGTGCGCCAGCGGCGCACGTCCTCGAGGTGGTTCCAGGATGGGGAGCGGCAAGGGCTTGAAGGGTTCAGTCCCTTGAAGTACTGGGCAGGAGCCTCGGACGACGGAGGCATGCGAAGGGGAGGGCACTTGGTGGAAGACATCTCCACGCTCACCCGGAACCCGCGCCGCAGTGGCCCCGGGGCGCCGGGACTGGTTCCAGCGTTGACCCTCATCTCCCACCCGAAGATCCAGCGCATCGGTGAGCGGGTGCTGCTGCGCGAGCTCGAGGCGGGCCGGGAGGCCGCCATCTCGCGCACGGAGCCTCTCTTCGCGCGCCCGGGCTCCGTTGTCGGCCTGCCGCTGGCCGACCCCTTCCTGAGCCGCAAGCCGCTGCGCCTCCTTCCGAGAGAGCAAGGGGGCGTGCGCATCGTCGCGGGAAGCAGTCCCCAGGTCATCGTGGAGGGTGAGCCGCTCACGGGAGAGCGTGAGCTGGAGACCCAGGCGCTGGTCACTGGCGTCACGCTGGAGCTGGCCGAACGCGTGGTGCTGCTGCTGCACTGGGTAGAGCCTGCGGAGAAGGAGGGGGGGGAGGAGTTGGGCATGGTGGGCCAGAGCGCGGCGGTGAGGCGGGTTCGCCGGCAGGTGATGCAAGTGGCGGACCTGGACGTGCCTGTGCTCATCCGGGGCGAGACAGGCACCGGCAAGGAGCTGGTGGCCCGGGCGCTTCATCAGCACGGCCTGCGGCACAAGGGGCCCTTCATCAGCGTGAACCTGGGAGCCCTGCCCAAGGAGCTGGCCGCCTCCGAGCTCTTTGGCGCCGAGCGTGGGGCCTACACGGGCGCCACGCACTCCCGCGAGGGCTTCTTCCGCGCGGCCCAGGGCGGCACCCTCTTTCTGGACGAGGTGGCCGAGGCCTCTCCGGAGGTGCAGGCCCTGCTCCTGCGCGTGCTGGAGACTGGGGAGATGTTTCCCGTGGGGGCCCGCACGCCCGTGAAGACGCAGGTGCGTCTGGTGGCCGCGACAGACGCTCACCTGGAGGAGCAGATCCAGCAGGGGCAGTTCAAGGCTCCGCTTCTTCATCGGCTGGCGGGGTTCGAGATCCGGGTTCCTCCTCTGCGCGAGCGCCGTGAGGACTTGGGCCTGCTGCTCTTGCACTTTGCTCGCCAGGAGTTGGAGAGCCTCGGAGAGGTCTGGCGGCTGGAGTCCTCGGAGCCCTCGGCCGAGCCATGGCTGCCAGCGGCGCTGGCCTCGCGGCTGGTGCGCTACCCGTGGCCTGGCAATGTCCGCCAGCTGCGCAACGTGACGCGTCAGCTCGTCATCGGCAGCCGCGGCCTGCCGAGCTTGCATGTGGATCCTCGGCTGGAGGAGGAGCTGTCTTCCTTGGCTGCGGTGTCCCCCACGCCTCCGTCGCCTTCCTCTTCGAAAGCACTGCCCGAGACGCGCCGCAAGCCCTCCGAGGTCTCCGAGGAGGAGATGATGGGGGCACTGCGTGCGCACGGTTATGACCTGGCGGCTGCCTCGAACCAGCTCGGCATCACCCGCGCCTCGCTCTACAACTTGATGAAGAAGAGCTCCCGGGTGCGCACCGCCAAGGACCTGAGCGTCGAGCAGATTCGTCAGAGCTACAGTGAGTGCAACGGCGACCTGGAGCTCATGTCGCAGCGGCTCGAGGTCTCCTTGCGAGCGCTCCAGCGCCGTGTGCGGGAACTGGGGCTGGTCTCGAATTGACGAAGCCTGACGTCAATTGACGCGCAAGCGCGCGCGGCTGACGCGTCAATTCGTGACGGCTGAGGACGGGTCGAGCGGCCCCTACCGGAGACGGTGGGTGGCACGCGGGTTGCTCAAGGACAAGGCAAGGCTTCCGCGCAGCAGCGGGGCCTGTGCAGTTCCCCCCCCTCACAGTCGAGGCACACCATGAGCAGCGAAGAGTCCACGCGCAAGTCCGCAGCGAACAAGCCGGCGAACCGCGAGCAGGAGACCGCCACCCACGCTCAGAGCCGCACCCAGCACAGCGACGGTGGCAAGTGGCCCATCCCCTTCGATGATGACGACACCGGCGGTACGGGCGAGGCCTCGCAGACCTCCGATCCCCAGCGGCCTGGTATCGAAAACGATATCTGAGCGTGCTGCGAGTCCCGCGTAAGGCCCTCGGCCAGCTGGGCTTGCGCGAGCTAGGGTGCTGCGTCCGGTTGTGACTGGGGACGCAGCCCCTCGAGGCTGGCGCGCAGCGCGAGCGCCTCGGCCCAATCGGGCCGAGCCTTCAACACCTCGCTCACCAGCGACAGCCCCTGCTCGAGGGGAACCGAGGCATCAAGCCCGGCTTGTTTTCTCCAGGTGGCCCACGTGTGGCAGAAGCGGCCAAAGGCCAGGCGGTAGTCCAGGGGCCGTTCCGTCGAGAGGATGGCTTGCTGATAGGCCTTGTGGGCCTTCTCGAAATCCTTGTCAGCCCCTCGCCCTTGCCGTGCGCTCCATTGCGCCTGCACCGCTCGGGCTTCCGCCAGATAGAGCCACGTCTCCGTATTGTCAGGGGAGCGCTCAAGCGCCTGTTGGAGGGTCTCCAGGGCGTCAATGAGATACGGGCGCGGATCCGCGCCGTCCTCCAAGGCGAAGGCTGCCAGCAGCTGGGAGGCATGCCCCATGTCGATCAGCGGCGCGTAGTGCGTGGGCGCGCGCTGCTGGGCCTCGCGTGCGAGCTGCAGCGCTGCGCGGGCACTGGGCCGGGCATCCTGGCCTCGGGAACTCAGATACATGGCCCGGGTGGCGGACAGGTCCGCCAGGTTGTTGTAGGCCCAGTTCCGCTGAGGGGCGAGGGTCCGTGCCTGGTCAAAGGCCTGTTGTGCCTGATCCATCAGTGGCAGCGGGTCCTCGCCGCGCTCCCATGCGGCCCGAGCTTGCTCCTTGTGCGCCAGGCCCTTCAGGTTGTGCAACTCCACCATGCGAGGGTTGATTGCCAGCCCCTCGCGGCAGGCGTCGAGGGCCGCGGTCAAGGCTGGGCGCTCATCCTCGCCTGAGTCACGCAGGCGCTGCGCCTGGGCCAACTGGACCCTGCCCGCTTGGAAGCGGACCAAGAAGTTCTGACGATCCAGCTCTCGGCTCTTCTGCAGCGCCTGCCAGGCCTGCTCGAGGTCTTCTTTGGGGGAGGGAGCTTTGGGGAGGGTGGCTCGCTTGTAATACTGAGTCGCGAGGTTGACCCAGCCCGCTTCATAGTTGTCTTTGAGCTCGACCGATTTCTGGAAGGCTTTGATGGCCTCGTTGCGATGGAGCAGCGAGTCTGCTCCAAGACTCTCCGCATAGTCGGCCTGCTTTGTGAAGATGAGGCCCAGTCCATGGTAGACGTAATAGTCGCTCTGGGTGGTCTCGAACTCCTTGAAGACCTTGAGAGCGTGCTGGAGCGGCTCGCGAGGGTCCTGGTTGATCTTTTGATGGAGCGTGGCCAGCTCCAGCCAGTCCATGCCCAGCTCCTTGCGCGCCTCCATGTTTGACGGGTTGAGGTCCAAGGCCTTCTGGGCAGAGTCGATCGCCTGGCGCAGTGGCTTCTCAGCGGCTTGTCCCTGCAAGTGGCTGGACTGGGCGAGGTTACGATAGAGCGTGGCCTGCAGGACCCAGGACGCAGCGTGGTCTGGCGCCGCCTGGAGGGCTCGGGAGAGGTGCTGGAGCGCGCGCTCGATATGGGGCGCCACCTCCCCGTTGCTGTAGAGGGCCATGGAGACCGCCGCCCATTCGACCCGGGCCAACCCGCAGTGCACCTCCGGTGCGCTCTGGGCGGTGTCCGCCGCCCGGAGGTAAGACCGGCGGGCCTCTTCGAGGTCCGCTTGGACCTGTTCTTTTTCTTTCTCCGTCTGCTGTCCATCGCTCCAGCGCATCAGAGCGCGCACGTGGAGGATGTCGCCCCGGAGCTTGGGGGCCTCGTAGAACCAGGGCATCCGTTCTCCGAGCGAGTTCAGCTGGCCGAGCGCCTCGTCATAGTGCTCCTCGTAGAAGGCCAGGAGCGCTTTCATATACTCGCTGGAGTTCACCTGGGCGTTCTTGCTCTCGCGCAACAAGTTGAGCGCGGGTTCCCGGTACTGGACAGCCAGCTCTTCGCGGCGCGCTTTACGTAGCTCGGAAGCGAGCTGTCCCAGGGACAGCAGTTGCTCGTTGTAGAGCTGGCTCATCGCCAGGGCCAAGGCCACGTTGGCCTGCGGATCCTCATAGCCCGCCGCCTTGGCTGCCTCCAGATGCTCGCGGGCCTTGGCGGGATCCCCCAGGTCCAGCCATCCCTGTCCAAGCGCATAGTGCCCGGGCCCTTGAGCCACTTCGCCGCTCTCGCCCATCGCTCGCTCGATCTCTCCCAGCCGGGTGCGCAGCTCCTGGCGCTCGGCGCGGGTGTCGTGCAGGCGGCTGAGCGCGATGAAGCGGGCGCGTGCTTCCACGTCTCCCGCCACCTTGGTGAAGTGGCTTGACAGACGCTCACGTTCAGCTGAGTCACGACGGGTGAGCTCCGCCTTTCCCAGCGCCAGGAGCACCAGCACCAGCGCCACGGAGGCCACGGAGACCAGGGCCCAGTGTTTGCGCGCCTTCTTGCGCAGCCGGTACCAGGTGCCCACGGCGCGCGCCTGCACCGGCTCGCCGTTGAGGAAGCGCCCCAGGTCCTCGGCCAGCGCCCGCGCTGAGTCGTACCGGGCTGACGGCTCCCGCTCCAGGCACTTGAGGACAATCGCCTCCAGGTCCACCGGTACGTTCTTGTTGTGCTCGCGCAGTGGGCGCGCCTCCTGGGTGGCCAGGTTGGTGAGCACTTCCAAGGCGTTGGTGCCGGGGATGGGCGTCTTGCCCGTGAGCATCACGTACAGCGTGGCGCCCAGGCTGTAGACATCCGCGCGCCGGTCCAACTGGCTCACTTCGCCCCGGGCCTGCTCGGGCGCCATGTAGTGCGGGGTGCCCAGCACCGTGCCGGTGACGGTGGCCTCGCGCTGCCAGTCGCGCGCCAGGCCGAAGTCCATGACGTAGGGCTTCCACCGCCCGTCCTCCCCACGCTCCACCAGGATGTTGGTCGGCTTGATGTCCCGGTGGATGAGGCCGGCGCGGTGGGCGGCGTGCACGCCCTCCGTCACTTGCTGCATCACCATCACCTTCTGCTCCAGGGACAGCTCCCGGATCAGATCCAGCAGCGAGCAGCCCTCCACGTACTGCATGGCGATGAAGGGCTGGCCCTGCACCTCGCCGACCTCGTACACCTTGCACACGCGCTCGTGCTCCACGCGGGCCTGGGCCTGCGCCTCGGAGATGAAGCGGTGCTGGAGCTCGGGGTCGTCCCCGCGCACGAACTTCAGGGCCACGTTGCGGCGCAGCACCGGGTCATACGCGAGGTAGACGCGGCCCATGCCGCCTTGCCCCAGGAAGCGCACCGGCTGGTAGCGCTCCCAGCCCGGTACGGGGAAGGCCGGCTCCTGGGGATAGGGGGTCGTCTGGCTGGGAGTGGGGTGGACCGTGAGGGTGGGAGACCCAGGGGTCACGGGCGCGTCCGCGGGAACTGGGGGCTTCGCGGGTGGGACCGCCGGTGGGGTCCCGGGCTGAATGGTGCGAGTCGGAGAGCCCGGGGTGAGAGGCTCCTCCACGCGCGCCGGGGGCTCTGCCGGGGGACGACGAAAGGAGAGCGTCTCTCCCTGCTTCAAGCCCGCGTGGAGGGGCGCTCCGGTGCCGTAGGCCGCGGCTCGAATCTCGTCCAGGGTCTCCTCGGAGAGGATGCCCCGGGCCACGAGCAGCTCCAGGGGGTGGCAGCCCTGGAGGAGGCCCTCGGTGATGAGGGCCTCGGCTTCCTCTTGGGAGAGCACACCCCGCATCTGCGCTACGCGCAATTCTTGCTCATACTTCTCACGCATCGGCATTCCTCATGCGCTACTGCAATTTCTTAGCGCACGCCGCGCGCGTGCAACGGACCAAACTATCATGAGAGGCGGTGCACTTCAGTGGCCAAGAGGGAAGGCGGACTGGCGCTTGCTCCTCTGCCTGAGCCATAAGGTCACCCCCAGCCAGAGCCCGCTGAGGGAAAGCCCCGGAGTACTGGCACAACCCCATCCATAGTGGCTCACGGGGCGTTCGATGTGGAAGGTGACGGAAGAGGCCTCACTGGAATTTCCGGCCGGGTCCGTCGCGGTGACTGAGAGGGTGTGGGCTCCAAGCCCCAAGGGGGCCGGAGGAGTGTAGCTCCAATTCCCCTTGGCATCGATGTCCATCGACCCAGCCTTAACTCCATCCAGAGTCAGTGCCACCGTGCTGCCCGGCTCGGCGGCGCCGGTCATGTCTGGGGGGCTCGTGGTGTGGATGGCTTGGTCCTGGAGGGGCCGAGCGACCTGCGGCGCGGCCGGGGGTGTTCCGTCCACGAGGAGAACCCGCCCTCCGGAAGCGCCCTGGGCGGTGACGGAGAGGATGTAGTGGCCCGTTTGCAGCTTCGGCAAGGTGAAGGTGAGCAAGCTGTCCGAGAATGTGGCCCACTGGGTGACGCGGGTCAGCGCTCCTCCGTCCACGGCCACCAAGCTGACGAGGGGGAGGGCGGAGGAGGAGCTGCGGGCATTGCCTCCGCTGGTCTCGGAGTGATTGATCAGATGCGTCCCTTGGAGCTCCAGTGTGCTTCCCGGCTGCTTGGGAGGAATGGAATGGAGCGAGGGACGAGACGTCTCGCTCTTGGCAGCCACGGGGCCTTCGTAGATCTGGAAGCTTTTCAGGCGGCCGCTGTCGTTCACGCCTCCGGCGACCAGCACCTTGCCCGAGGGCAGAAGCGTGGCGGTCGAGTGATGGCGGGCGGTGAGCTGCGACGGGGTGAGAGGGCTCCAGACCCCCAGGGCGGGGTCGTACACTTCCGAGCTGGCGAAGACCGTGAGTCCATTCGTCCCCCCTGCAATCAGCACGAGGCCGGAAAGCAACAACGTTGCCGTATGGCCGTAGCGGCCCGTGTTGAGCGTGACGGAGGCGGTCTCCACCCACGCGCTTTCCTTCGGATCATAGAACTCCACGGAGGAGACTGCGTGGGCCCCACTTCGTCCTCCGGCGACCATGACCAGTCCGGAGGGCAGCAGCGTCGCGGTGTGCTCGAAGCGGGAGGCCCGCGATGAGGGGATGCTGCTCCAGGTCCCGGTCTTCGGGTCATACAGCTCGTCGCTGTCCACGGGCGAGTTAAGGCCCTGGGTGCCTCCGATGAGCAGAACCTCGCCCGAGGGAAGCGGTGTGGCCGTGTGGAGGAACCTGGGGGAACTCAGGTTCTCGGCAGGGATCCACGTATTGCTTGCCGGGTCGTACAGCTCTGCGTCCTTCAGCGCTGTGTCCTGACCTGAGGTGCCTCCGGCGACGAGCACCTGTCCCGTGGGCAGCAGCGTGGCCGTATGGTGGAAGCGGGCGGTCTCCAAAAGTTTGGCAGTGGGGCTCCAGTTGCCGGTCGCCGGGTCATAAAGCTCGGCGCTTTTCAGGGCGCTGGTCCCGCTCGACGTGCCCCCGGTGACGAGCACCTTGCCGTTGGGAAGCAGCGTGGCCGTATGGTGGAAGCGGGCGGTCCCCAAAGGCTTGGCAGTGGGGCTCCATTTGCCGCTGGCTGGGTCATAGAGCTCTGCGCTTTTCAGGGCGGTAGTTCCGTTCGACGTGCCGCCGACGATCAGCAGCTTGCCACCGGGAAGCTGCGTCACCGTGTGACCGGAGCGCTCCTGGAGCAGGGCCTCCCCGTCACGCCAGTTGCCCATCCCCGAGCCGTATACCTCCGCGCTCTGGACGGCGCTGGTTCCGAACCCGCCCGTGACCAGCACCCTGCCGTCAGGTAGCAGCGTGGCCGTGTGCTTGAGACGACCGGTGCCCAGAGAGGTGCCGCTGTCGCTCCAGGTTTCCTCGTCTGGGTCGTACTCCTCCGTGTTGGGAATACCGGTGGGCGATGTGGGGCTGACGTAGCCTCCCGCGACCAGCACCTTGCCTGTGAACAACAGCACCGCCGTATGGCCGATGCGGGCCTGCTGCATCATTTCCTTGCAGGGACGCCACTGTCGCAGATTGGGATCGTACAACTCGGCGGTGCCGATGCTGCGTCCGTTCAAGTCCTTGCCGCCGGCGATCAGAACCTTTCCCGAGGGCAGCAGCGTGGCCGTGTGCTCCGAGCGATTTTGGATCAGCTTGCCGACGGGAATCGCCGCGCTGCCATCCGGGGCGTACTCCTCGGCGTCGCTGGTGAGCTCAGAGTCTGTTCCCCCAGCGATCAGGACGCGGTCGGAGGGCAAGCGCGTGGCGGTGTGTCGCGAGCGGGCATGGCTCATGGTGTCTGCTGCTTGCCAGGAGCCCTGATCCGGATCGTAGACCTCCGCCGTGTCGAGGGAGGACCGTCCTGTGGAGTCTGAAAGCCCTCCGGTGACCAGGACCTTGCCCGAGGCCAACAGCGTCGCCGTGTGATCATAGCGGGCGGAGTCCATGAGAAGGGTCGGCTGGGTTGAGATCTTCGTCGCTGGGTCGTACACCTCGAAGGTGTCGAGGGCCTGGTCGTTGTCGTTCCTTCCTCCCGCCACCAGCACCTTGCCGTTGAGTAGCAGCGTGGCGGTGTGTCCAGCGCGGGGGGTTTCCAGTGTGCCTGCCTTCTCCCACTCGCCGGTACTCAAGTCATAGAACTCCGCGCTGACGAGAGCCTTGGCGGTGGCATTGCTCCCGCCCAAGATCAACACCTTGCCGTTGGGCAGCAGCGTGGCGGTGTGGCTCGTCCGGATGGAGTCCATCGCCGCGATGTCGCGCCAGCCGGAGGTCTCCACGGTGGAGGACTCTCCTTGAAGCAGCTCTTTCATCCATGGGAGCTCCGAGCTCGACGAGGGGCCACAGCCCAGCGCCAGGCACCCCAGCAGCAGGCAGGTCGCCCCTTGAGGCAGGGCGGGGGCGCTCCTCTCGAGCCGCTTCGTCATGGTCGAATCTCCTCGTGGTGCGAGTGGGATTCCGCACACAAGGTTGCAAGCCCTGAACCAAGAGAGGTTCGGGGGAAGGGCGTGACTGCTGGAGGGATCTGGCGGCCATTTGCGCGTCAATGGGCGTCAGCTGACGCGTCAACGGGCGCTCGTCCGCGCAAGTGTGCGTCTACAAAGGGGTTGGCAAGGAAATGGCAACGGCCGTCTGGCATGGACTTCGAGCTGCTGCTGACCCATGCCGATGACCGGCGGCCCGTGCTGGAAGATGCGCTGCCCTTGGATGCGGCGGCCCATCTGCCCCGGCCCGAGGAGCGCGCCTCGGGCAAGGATCTGATCGATGCGGGGGTGGATCCCAACTCCCTGCCGGATCAGCGCTGGGGGGTGATTGCCCCGGAAGGCCCCTTGGGGGACAGGCTGCTTGCCCTCATCGAGCCGCTGCGCCGGCTGCGCGAAGAGGAGCAGGGCGCCCCAGCGCGCATCTACCGGGTCAAGCCCGGCATGGATGGGATGCAGGCCGTCCGGTGGAAGGACACCGTGCTGCGCAACGAGGCGGAGTTCGAGACGGAGCAGCCTGCCTACTTGCTGCTGCTGGGCGATTTCGATCAGGTGTCGGTCGAGCTGCAGCAGGTGCTCGGCAGTGACGGCTTCGCGGGCCGGCTCGTCTTCCCCTCGGAGGCGGGCTACGAGGCCTATGTGGACAAGGTGCTGCGCTGGAGCCGCTCGCCCTCGCCCACGCAGCAGGGCCGCGCGATGCTCTTCACCGCGCACGATGGGACCGCCGCCACCACCGTGGGCTACCGGGCGCTGATGGCTCCCAGCCTCGAGAGCCTGCGCAAGCTGCAGGAGCTGGGCAGCCTCTCCGCGGCGTCTCTCTCCGAGCTGGGCGAGCCTGCGGACTGGTC
Source organism: Hyalangium minutum (assembly GCF_000737315.1). Taxonomy (GTDB): domain Bacteria; phylum Myxococcota; class Myxococcia; order Myxococcales; family Myxococcaceae; genus Hyalangium; species Hyalangium minutum. Next base: position 34,015 of record NZ_JMCB01000024.1, on the reverse strand, counting down.
CGCGCAGAAGCTCCTCGCGGAGGTGGCCTCGCCTCAGCCCTCCGTGCTCTTCACCATGAGCCACGGGTTGGGCGCCCCGCGCAGTGGTTGGCGCTCGGTGGACGAGCAGCGCGCGCGCCAGGGCGCCATGAGCCTGGGCGTGGAAGGGGCGCTGGACGCCTCGACCTTGGCTTCAACTCCGTTTCTGCCGGGGGGAATCTGGTTCTTCCTCGCGTGCTTCGGGGCAGGCACTCCCGCTCGCAGCGCCTACTACCCGTGGCTGTCGCGGCTGCGCGAGGTGGGCCAGTACCCCGGCCGGCTGGAGCGGCTGCTGGCCGCGCTCCCTCGCGAAGGCGAGCGTCCCTTCGTCGCGGCCTTGCCTCAAGCGGTGCTCGCCAACCCTCAGGGGCCGCTGGCGGTGGTGGGCCACGTGGACTTGGCGTGGACTTACTCCTTCCAGGACTTGGGCCGCGCGGCGCGCAACCGGCCCTCGCGCTTTCTGGGCCTGCTGCGCACCCTGGTGGAAGGCCGCCGCGCGGGCGCGGGCCTGAGTGCGCTCATGCGGTTCTTCAACGAGGCCAACACGGAGCTCACCACCCTCTATGACTACGAGGAGTCGGCGCGCCTGGCCGGGCGCGACAACCCCGTGGACTCCGCCGAGCGCGCCCATCTGTGGATGCTACGGCAGGATCTCTCCGGCTACCTCCTCCTGGGGGATCCGGCGGCGCGCCTGCCGCTCACCCAGGCCGAGGCCTCCGCTTCCTTGGCGTTGCAGGTCCGCCCGAGCCTCTCCGTGGCGCCGGAGGTCTCTCTGGCGCAGCACCTGGCCTCCAGCGCGGGGGCGCTGCCACCCACCGAGGCCATGGCCGAGGCCGTGCTCGGCATGCTCAGCGGTGAAGAAAGCGAGAAGGCCATTGCCTCGCGGATGGGGGTTCCCCTGTCGGAGCTGCGCCGCTGGCGGAAGGTCTACACAGAGGCCGGTCTGAAGGCGCTGGCCGCGCTGCGCTCACCAGGCTGAGGCCTGCCTTCGCACGAGCAACCCCCTTTCTACCTCTCGGGAGTCCCCATCATGCGTACGGTGGTGTTGAGCGATCTGCATCTGGGCAATGGCCAAGGCTATGACATCTTCGCGGGAGCCCATGCGCTGCCCGCCTTCCTGGACACGCTCACCCGCGAGCCCACGCGGGTGGTGCTCAACGGTGACTCGGTGGACTTCCTCATGAACGAGGATCCGCTCGAGCTGCAGGTGGAGCGGGCGGTGGCGCAGGCTCGGGCTTTGGTGGCCTCGGCGCCGACGGCGGCGGTGCTCGAGGCGCTCGGGCGGGTGCTGGCGGCGGGAGGCGAGGTGGTGCTGCGCCTGGGCAACCATGATGTAGAGCTGGCGCTCGGAGAGGTGCAGGCGGTGCTGCGCGAGGCGCTCGGCCAGCCACCCGAGGTGGCCCAGCGTCTGCGCTTCCAGCGCGGGGACGCGCCGTGGGTGCTGGAGGTGGGCGGGGCGCGGGTGCTGCTGGCCCATGGCGAGCAGCACGACACCTGGAACAAGGTGGACTACGAGCACCTTCCGGGACCGGGTGCCCCGGAGGGAACGGATGCCGCCGGGTACCGCTACTCGGCGGGCTCGCTGCTGGTGAAGAGGCTGCTCAACCCGCTCAAGCGCCAGTACGGCATGCGCTTCGCGGATCTGCTCATGCCCGATTTCCAGGGGGCCCTGCTGGCGGCGTTCGCAATCAACCCGGGGGCGGTGCGGCTCGCCTTCCAGGAGTCATCGCTGCGCATTGGCTGGCAGTTGCTGCGCCGGGACATGGCGCCGCTGACGTTCGGTGAGGAGGCCGAGCCGGATCTGGGACTGGCCGAGCGGGTGAAGGAGGCCGGTCTCACCTTGGAGGAGCAGCGGGCACTGGAGGAGATGATGGCCGGGGGAGGGGTCCACTTCGGCGAGGACGAGCCCGAACTGCTGAGCGCCCGGCAGAAGCTGGGGCGCAGCGCGCTCCAGGGGTACGCGCGGATGCACCGCGTGGTAGCGGGAGCCTCCAGCGAGCGGTACTTCGACCTGGAGCCGATGCCCAGCGAGTGGATGGAGGCGCAGCGGCTGGCCCAGAAGTACCGGGCGGGCGCGGTGCTCATCGGCCACACGCACGCGGCGCGGTGGAAGCAGGAGGAAGGCCTGCTGTACGTGAACTCGGGCACGTGGATCGAGCTCATGCGGCTGCCCGCGCCCGAGGCGCCCGACACGGTCTGGGCGGACTTCCTCCGGGAACTGCAGCGCAACCCGAGGCTGGACTCGGAGCACCAACGGCTCGCGCGGCTGGTGCAGCGCTTCACCGCGGTGGAGTGTCAGCCGCACAAGCAGGGGGGCGCGGAGGTGTCCCTGGTGGAGTGGCGGCAGCCCTCAGGGCTCCAGGTGCTGGGTTCCACCCGGGTAGCGCCGGTGGCGGGCGAGCGGTAACCTCCTCTATCTCTCAAGGGGTGGTCTGGGCACAGCATGGACGTTTTCGCGCTGCGGGACAGCGTTTCGGCGCAGGCGTGGCACCGGGCGAACTGTTTCCGGTGAGGGCAGGGGGCAGACTCCGCCAACTCCGGCAGCGGTTCCTTGGCCAGATGTTTGCCGTGCCCCATCGGTGCGCCGGTCAAACCGGCAAAAGTAAGCAGGTGATGCAAGGTCACACGAGCGCTGTGTGATCGCAGATGATCTCACGGAGCCGGTTTTTCTCACTCTCCGTACTCGCGGCGAGTTCGGCGTGGACGCCGCCTTGAGGAGTCGCTCGCCCGTAAAGTGCAGCATCCTGCCGCTCAAGCATTAAGCAACGTGAACTCGTGAGGAGTAGTTTCTGGAAGCCCATCCGAAGTGCCAGCGCCTCCAGAGTGCTCAAGGTATCAGCAAGCTCAAGCCCCTGTTTCTGCGCTTTGGGCGGTGACGGGATAAGCTGTGTCCGATGTGCTAGATAAGACATTCGCTTGAGCGTGAAGGCAAATGTAAATATCAAATCCTGAAAGGACAGAAAGAGGGGATGGACATACTGGCTCTTGAATTCCTCCACCTCGCTGGTGATGCGGACTACCTCGCTGTCCGAGCCATTGGAGGTGCGCAAGTCGAGGTAGTAGTCGATATAAGGATCCTGCTCATGCGCGGCAATGAAGAGGTAGTGTGGAGGAGGTAGTTGAGCCCCTTGGCTATAGAACTCAATGACCCTGTCGATGCTGAAATTGGTTTGGGGAACCTTGAGATCCCCCATGCTTCTCCCCATCGTGCTGAGGAAGTCCTCGTAGGCGGCTGGTAGTGATTGACCGCTCAGGGACTTGACTCGCTCGATGTCATGGCGACTCGCACCATGTACCTTGCGTGGGTAGTCAGGGTCGTACTTGCGCAGGAAGTCAATGGTGGCTTGGGTCACAGCAACTCTCTTGTCAACTGCACACAGCCTCGTTGTTCCCACAGAGCATAGGGGTGACGTGAAGCTGGCACGTGGAGCATGATGGGGTCGTAGCCCCATGGCCGAAATTCTCAGTGACTGGTTTCCCGTCCCGGAAGAAGGTCACCTCGACAGTTTTTGCGATTCCAGGACTGTAATAGACTTCGGTCATGTGAGCAGGGCGGTGCTTGCTCTGCTGGGCTGTCTGGAGGAGTTTCGGTGCAGCACAAACTCCTGGGATGTTGCCTTGCGGAGGTACAGCCAATGTGTTGAAGAAGCTCTCACTGTCAGGGATGAGTCCTTCACTGTTGTGCATCTGGGTGAAATCTACCCGCCCACACACAACCCACTCCCGCTTCAGAGGGTCTGTTGTCTCAAGTTGCTTGACGGCCTCTTCGAAGCCAGGAAGGGTCTCCTCCCCAGACATTGCGGCATAGACGAACTTGCGGCATTTGCAGAGGAGAATGCCGATCATATAGCCTCTCTTGCTCTTGCCTTTGCCTCGAAGCGTCTGAAGGTGGCTCTTCTTGAGCCGGACCAGATCGATCTGACCTGCCAATACTCGTGTCAGGGATTCACTCTCCAGGGTTTCGAGAATGGCGTGCAGGGCCTTGTTCTTGTTGCACTTGGGGCAATCGGAAGATTCGGCGTCGATGGGGTCGTCGCCATAGGCGAACCCTGTTCCCCCCTGTTGTATGAATGTAGTATTGAAGGTGTTGCCGTTGTGCTGAGTGACGTCCAAGAAGCGAATGGCCCCCTTGCCCTCGATCTTCACGTCGATGCTGGAACTACCCCAGGTCATCTTCCCCTTTGTTTTCGAGGAGATAAGGCCGCCGCCAGCGGTTCCTGGCTCGTCGCCGCTGCTGGTACTCAGGCTGGAGCCTTGGAGGGCCACCGCGTGTCCCTCGATGGATACGGACTGGCTTCCTTGGGAGAGGTCCGCGTCCTTCGCCACGTTCACATAGGGAATGGGTACAGGACCGCCCGGGGAGGGCGTCTTGCACACGTCCGGCACCGAGCTCGTGTTGATCTGGCCATCCCCCTTGTGGATGACAGAGCGACCGTTGATGTAGACCTTGCTCACTCGCCCCCCTTGGGAGTGCACGGACTGCTCAGTGCCACCAGGGCTCAATCCTAGGGCATTGGCGAGGGAGACGCTGGGATGGCCAGCCTGCGCAAAAGAAAAGGGCCCCGGACTTTCGTCCGGGGCCCTTCATTGTCTGCTCCCCGACGTGGACTCGAACCACGGACCTAGTGATTAACAGTCACCCGCTCTACCGGCTGAGCTATCGGGGAATATGTCCGCCGCAGAGACTCGCGTCGCTGCGACGGGGTGTGTTCTAGAGAAGGGAGGCCCACCTGTCAACAGTCCGATTGGATCCGCTCGTTCGCCTGCGCGCTCAACCCTGGTCCGCCCTGGCCGGCCTGGCCCCTGTCGCCGCCGAGGCCCTCTCCCGTGTCCTCGCTGGCACCCCCGCCGAGCGGGTGCTGGACCGGACTCTCCGGGATCACCGCCAGCTCTTGGCCCCCCAGCGACAGGCCCTCAAGGAGGCCGTCTTCAACGTCGGCCTCTGGCGCCGCCGCCTTGGCTACCTTCTGGGTCGGAACGACGCTCCCGCCCCATTGCTCCTTTATGCCCTCCTGCACGGGCTCGCCGGAGTGCCCCAGGCCGAGGCCGCCTCGCTCGCCGGGGTGGATGCCCCCCCGGAGCTGACCCCCGGTGAGCCCCCGTTGCTCGCCCTCCGAGCCTCCCTGCCAGATTGGCTCGCGGACCACTTCGCCCAGGAGTGGGTCTCCGAAGCCGAGGACTTCTGTGCCCATCTCAATGTCCCCGGCCCCATCACGCTCCGTGTAAATCCCCTGCGCACCTCTCGTGAGGCGCTCGCCCAGCGCCTTCGCACCGAGGGTCTTGAGACACGCCCCGGCACCTGGAGCCCCTTGGCCCTGCAGCTCGAAGGCCCCAGGCCCAACCTCTATGGGCTCCCCTCTCTCCAGGAGGGCCTCTTCGAGGTCCAGGACGAGGGCAGCCAGCTCCTGGGGCTGCTCGTGGAGGCCCAGCCTGGGGAGACCGTGCTTGACCTCTGTGCGGGCGCCGGGGGCAAGACGCTCCAGCTCGGTGCCGCCATGGAGAACAAGGGGCGGCTCCTGGCCTATGACCCGGACCCCGAGCGGCTCGACCGGCTCCTGCGGCGCTGTGCCCGTGCCGGGCTCTCGAATGTCTCCGTCCTTCGGGCGCCCCCCTCTGGGATGGCTGTGGACCGGGTCCTCGTGGATGCCCCTTGCTCCGAGCTGGGCTCCCTCCGCCGAGGGCCTGACCTGCGCTTCCTCAAGTCCCCCTCCGTCCTCGAGGAGTTCGTTCCCCTTCAGCGCCAGCTGCTCGCTCAGGCGGCGGACCTCGTGCGCCCGGGTGGACGGCTCGTCTACGCCACGTGCACCGTGAACCGCGCAGAGAACCAGGACCTTGTCGCCGGCTTTTTGCGCCAGCAGCCTGACTTCCGGCTCCTCCCGCCTGGAGCCGGGTGGCTCCGTCCCGAGTGCATCCAGGACGGTTTCCTCTTCTGTGCCCCCCACCGCCACGGGACCGATGCCTTCTTCGCGGCGGTGCTCGAACGCTCCAGCTAAGCGCCCAGGGGAGGGGAGGCGGGTTTTGGACGCTTGCCCCCCTGGCCCCTCTGAAGTCCCGTCCCCCCTGCGCGCTCGGTGCTATGAAGGCGCCCGTGCGCTGGCAGAAGCCGCTCCTCCTTCGTCCTCGGGACACTGTTCACGTGGTCGCCCCCGCCGGGCCCTTCGACCGGGCCGGTTTCGAGGCGGGGCTCGCCCTCATCGCCCAGCGGTACTCCTCCCGCTACAGCCCCGGCATCTTCGAGGCCCACCGCTACCTCGCCGGGGATGACCGCCGCCGCCGCGAAGAGCTCACCCAGGCCCTCCAGGACGCGAGCGCCCGCGCCATCTTCTGCGCTCGCGGCGGATATGGCGTCATGCGCCTCCTGCCGGAGTTGCCCCTCGCCGACGCCGCTCCCAGCGCCTTCGTCGGTTTCTCGGACCTCACCGCACTCCACCTCGCGCTCCAGGCCCAGGGCCGCGTCTCCATCCACGGACCCGTCCTCACGCAGCTCGGCAAGCAGGCCTCGGATGTCCACGAGCGCCTCTTCCGCCTCCTCGAGTCCCCCGAGCCGCCGCCCCCGCTCACCGGCACCGCCACCTATGTCTCCGGCACCGCCGAAGGGCCTCTGCTTGGCGGCAACCTCTCTCTCGTGACGCGGCTCCTCGGCACGCCCTTCCTGCCCGAGTGGGACGGCGCGGTGCTCCTCCTGGAGGACGTCGGCGAGCGCCCCTACCGGCTCGATCGCATGTGGACCCACCTGCGCCTCGCGGGCGTCTTCGAGCGTATCAGCGGCATCGTCCTCGGCGACTTCACCGACTGTGATGAGAAGAACGGCGCCTACAGCAGCGCGGACGTGCTGCGCTCGCTGGCGGAAGAGACGGGCCTGCCCTGCGCCGCGGGCTTCCCCATCGGCCACGGCGCCATCAACCAGCCCGTGCCGCTCGGCACCTCCGTGCGCTTGGACGCGGGCGAGGCACGCCTCACCTTCCTCGAAGGAGCCGTGCGCGCATGAGCCACCCCATCGGCACCCTTCAGAGCGTCCTCGACGAAGCCGTGGCGAGCGGCCTCTTCCCGTCCGCGCAGGCGGTGGTGCTCCACCGGGGCATCCAGGTCTTCGGAGGCGTGGCTGGCGCCGCTACGGGCGACATGCGCTTCGACCTGGCCTCCGTCACCAAGGTCTTCTGCACCACCGCGCTCTTCCTGAACCTGTGGACCGAGGGCAAGGTCGGCCCCGAGACCCAGGTAGGCCGCTTCTTCCCCGGCTCTCCGGTGGGCGAGGCCGGCGCCACCGTGGCGGATCTGCTCTACCACCGCTCGGGCCTGCCGCCCTTCATCCCGTTCTTCGCCCAGGCACTCACCTCCCACCCGGAGCTGCTCGACTCGGCCTGCCCTCCTGCTACCCGCGCCCGTGTCCGCGAGGAGGTGGTCCAGGCTGCCGCGCAGACGCCGCTCGCCGCTCCGCCGCGCACGTGCGCCGCCTACAGCGACGTGGGCTTCATCCTCCTGGGGGAGATCCTCTCCCGCGCCGCGGGCAAGCCGCTGGATTTCCTCTTCAACCAATATGTCGCCGAGCCGCTGGGTGTCGGCGCGCGCTTCCACCGCCTCTCCGAGCTGTCCACCGACGGCAAGGTGGCCCCCACGGGCCCGACCCGTCCCCGAGAGCCCGCTCCCGGCCAGGAAGGCTTGTGGGGCGAGCTTCCCACGCGGCCCAGCCCTCCCGGCGAGGTGGATGACGACAACGCCTGGGTGATGGACGGCGTGAGCGGCCACGCGGGTCTCTTTGGCACAGCCGTGGACGTGGCCCGCTTCGGCAATGCGGTGCTGGCGGGGTGCTCGGGCACGCCGGTGCTGGCGCCGGGGCCCTTGTGGCACCGCCTGATGGCCGCGGATCCGTTCGTGGAGGGCAGCACGCGCCGCATGGGCTTCGACTCGCCCTCGGTGGAGGGCTCCAGCGCGGGTCACTTCATCGGCAACGCGCCGCCGGGGGCGGTGGGCCACCTGGGCTTCACCGGCACCAGCCTCTGGGTAGACCTGCGGCGCTCGCTCGTGGTGGCGCTCGTCACCAACCGCGTGGCGCACGGCCGCAAGGAGCAGCGCATCCGCGACTTCCGCCCCTTCTTCCACGATGTCGTGGTGGATGTGCTGGGCATCGCCGACCCGACGAACTGACGCAAGGGAACCATGGCTGACGACAACGGAAACGTCCTGGAGACCATCGAGCCCGGCACCGCGCGCCGCATCCACCTGGTGGGCGTGGCGGGCACCGGAATGGGCTCGTTCGGCGGCATGCTCAAGGCCGCCGGCTACGAGGTGACGGGCAGCGACGAGAACGTCTACCCGCCGATGAGCGACATGCTCAAGGCATGGAACATCCCTGTCCTCACCCCGTACCGCCCCGAGAACCTGGACACGGCGAAGCCGGATCTCGTCATCATCGGCAACGTCATCCGCCGGGTGAACCCCGAGGCCACCGAGGTCCGCAACCGCCGCCTCCCGCAGATGAGCTTCCCGGCGGCGCTGGGCTCGCTCTTCCTCAAGCGCGCGCACTCGGTGGTGGTGGCCGGCACTCACGGCAAGACGACCACTTCCTCGATCATGGCGCACGTGCTGGTGGAGGCCGGGAAGGATCCGTCCTTCCTCGTGGGCGGCGTCACCCAGAACTACGCGGGCAACTACCGCGTGGGGAAGGGCGCCCACTTCGTGGTGGAGGGCGATGAGTACGACACCTCGTACTGGGACAAGGGCTCCAAGTTCCTCCACTACCAGCCGCGCACCGCCATCCTCACCAGTGTGGAGTTCGACCACGCGGACATCTTCCGGGACTTGCCGCACTACGAGGCCACGTTCGAGAAGTTCGTGAAGCTCATCCCCGCGGACGGCCAGCTCATCGTCTGCGCGGCGTACCCCAACGCGCTGCGCATCGCCCAGGGCACGAAGGGACGGGTGGTGACGTACGTGGCCAAAGAGGGCGCCACGGCGGACTACACGCCGCGCAACGTGACATTCGGCCCCGAGGGCGCTCGCTTCGAGGTGATTGAACGCGGCGCGGTGCTGGGCACGGCGCGCATGCAGTTGTCCGGCGCGCACAACGTGGAGAACGCGCTGAGCGTCATCGCCGCCGCGCGCGGGCTGGGCTTGTCCTTCGAGGAGATCGCCAAGGGGCTGGCCAGCTTCCAGGGCGTGAAGCGGCGCCAGGAGGTGCGGGGCGAGGTGGGTGGCATCCTCGTGGTGGACGACTTCGCGCACCACCCCACGGCGGTGCGGGAGACGATCGCCGCCATCCGCCACCGCTACCCGGAGCGGCGGCTGTGGGCCGTCTTCGAGCCGCGCTCCAACACGAGCCGCCGCAATATCCACCAGGAGGACTACGCGCACTCCTTCACCGGCGCCACGCGCGCCAGCCTCAAGGTCCCCGAGCATCACGACAAGGTGCCCCTGAGCGAGGAGCTGGACGTGCCCCGGGTGTGCGAGGCGCTCAAGGCTCAGGGCATCCAGGCGGACTCCTCGACGGATGTGCCCACGCTCGTGGAGCGCGTGGCGCGCGAGTCCCAGAAGGGGGACGTGCTGCTCGTCATGAGCAACGGCGCGTTCGGTGGTTTCATCGACAAGCTGCTCGCGGCGCTCAAGGCCCGAGCGGGGGAGGGGTAGTCCATGCGCACGTTGCTCGGGGCCCTCGGGGGGCTGGCACTGGCGGGCTGTACGACGCAGAACCCCGCGCTCCCGCCGCTCGTGGCGGGGAATCGCGCCGCTCCCATGGCGCCCACCACCTCGCCGGATGACCTGGGACAGTTCCGGGGCGCCCTGCGCGAGCCGCTGAGCTTCGAGGTGAAGCGCTACCCGGACGGCTCGCCCTACACCGTGGCGAGCGACCGGGGCAGCGTGGTGCTGCTGGACGTGTGGGCCACCTGGTGCGAGCCGTGCCGGGACGCGCTGCCGATCTACGAGCAGTTGGCCAAGGAGTACGGCAGCAAGGGGCTCAAGGTGTACGCGCTGAACGTGGATGAGGACTCGCGCGCGATTCCGCCCTTCCTCCAGGAGACGAAGGTGAGCCTGCCCATCCTGGTGGATGCCAACGCGCAGGTGGCCGAGAAGACGCTGGGCGTGAAGATGATGCCCACCACCTTTATCCTGGACAGCGAGGGCGTGGTCCGCTTCGTCCACGAGGGCTTCTCCGAGACCTTCCTCCAGCAGTACCAGACCGAGATCGAGCAGCTCCTCCAAGAGAAGGGCAAGCGATGAGCACCGCAGGCACGGCCATGGAGCAGGAGACGCCCGCGGCGCTGCGCCGCACCGCGGAGGAGGGAGCCCGGCTCGCGGGCCGCGTTCTCGCCGAGCGCTTCCAGGGGGAGCGCACCATCGAGTTCAAGCGCAGCTCGATCGATCTCGTCACGGACGCGGACACGGCCGCGGAAGAGGTGCTGCTGCGCTTCCTGCGCGAGCGCCACCCAGGCCACTCCATCCTCGCCGAGGAGAGCGGAGCCTCCCGGGGCTCGGAGCTGCGGTGGCTCATTGATCCGCTGGATGGGACGACGAACTACGCCCACCACGTGCCGCACTTCTGCGTGAGCGTGGCGGTGGACGGGCCGGACGGGGTGCTCGCGGGCGTGGTGTACAACCCGATGCTGGACGAGCTCTTCTCCGCGGCACGCGGCGAGGGTGCCACGCTCAACGGGCGGCCGCTGAAGGCCAGCGCCACCACGGAGCTGGAGCGCGCCCTGCTGTGCACGGGCTTCCCCTACGACGTGCGCGAGAAACCGGACGGGCCGGTGGGGCTGCTCAACCACTTCATCCGCCGCGCTCAGGGCATCCGGCGCACGGGCAGCGCCGCGCTGGACTTGGCGTACGTGGCGGCGGGGCGCTTCGACGGCTTCTTCGAGTTCAACCTCAAGCCCTGGGACATTGGCGCGGGCTCGCTGCTGGTGACGGAGGCGGGCGGGGTGATGTCGCAGATCGACGGCTCGCCATTCGACGTCATGAAGGGCAACGTGCTGGCCGGGGCTCCGGGACTGGCGGCGGTGCTCCAGAGAGAGTGCCGCCAGGCCCTGGCGAACCTGGGGTGGGACCCCAGGCCCTAGCCGCGCGGAATTACGGCTGCTGCTCGGAGATCAGGTCCGTGTACTCCTCGGCGGAGATGGAGTTCCGCCACTTCGAGGAGAAGCCCAGCGCGTGCTGGGGGTTCACCACGTGGTTGGCCGCGTTCTTCGCCACGTCCAGGCGGGTGATCTCGTTGTTGAACAGGTCCAGCAGCATGCCCAGCTGCGCCGCCGTGATGTAGTTCCGCTTGAGCATCTTCTCCGCCATCTCCTCGCGGGAGATCTCGTTCGATTGCGACTTGAGCGACTGGTAGAAGCCCTTCCAGGTCTCCCCGTCCATCGCGTACTTGCCGTCGCGCGTCATCGTGCAGCCCGGGTCGCGGCCGGTGCCGCAGTCACGAAAGGCCGGCTCGGAAGGAGGGGGCGGCATGGGGCGCGCGTGGGCCGGGCCCGACTCCGTCTCCGTGAAGCTCTCCTCGGTCTTCACCCCGTTCCGCACCCTCGTGCGCGTGGTGGTCGTGGTGGTGGTCGTCGTCGTGCTGCCGTGCACGCGCACGTTGGCGCCGGCGCCATTCTCATCCATGCCCTGCACCTGGATGTTGGCCGAGGTGGGGTTGCCGTCCTCGTCCACCTGGATGTTCATGTTCACGCCCTGGGCCAAGGCTGCGGACGAGGCAAACAGGGACGACACCAGTACGGCACGAACAATCTGCTTCACGGAGAATCTCCTTGAGATGGATAGGGGCACGCCCGCCTGGTCAGCAGCGAGGCGCAGCGTCTGTACGCTGCCCGCGTGAAAGTATTCAAGCCGGGCCCCGCGATTTCGCGCGGCGCCTAGAAGAAGCTCTCCGGCACGAAGACGATATCGCCCGGTTGGAGCTGAAAGTTCTTCTCGCGGCCCACGCCGATGTCCTCCACCGGCACACGGATCTTCCGCTCCTGCCCGTCAACGAGCCGCGTCACGTTCGTGTTGTTCTGAGAGGCCAGCTTGGTGAAGCCACCAGCCAGGGTAATGGCCTGGATGATGGTCATCTCCCCCTCGTAGGGGAACGTGCCGGGCTTCTGCACCTCGCCGAAGACGAAGATCTTCTTCGAGTTGTACTCGCGGATGAGCACCGACACCTGCGGCCGGCGGAGGTATCGCGCCAGGCACTCCCGAAGAGAATCCGCGGCTGTGCTCGAGGTGCGGCCCGCCAGCTCGACCTTGCCGCACAGCGGGTAGTCGATGGTGCCCTCGGGGGACACCCGCCAGATGCCCGAGTGATCAGGCTCCTGGAAGACGCGCACCTCCACCAGGTCGCCGGGCCCCAGCGTGCTGGCGGGGCCTGGAGGCGTCGGACGGTTCTCCTCGGCCGAGGGCAGCGGGAGCTCCGGCGCGGCCGAGCGGCACGCACCCGCCACCGCGATCAGCACGGCCAGCAACAGGAAGAGCAGGGGACGCATGAGAGGGCTCAATACACCAGCGTCAGGCGAACATACGCCTCGTGGCGCGTGTAGTTCAGGCCCGAGCCCGTCGCCGAGGAGGAGCGCGTGCTCAGCAGGTAGCTCGCCGCGCCCACGAGCCAGGGCTTGAACTGGTACTCCGGCCCCGTGTCCAGGGTGACGAGCACGTCGCTGCGCGGCTGCGTGGCGCTGTAGAATCTCAGGAAGTCCGCTGCGAGGACTCCGTGCAACACCAGCTTGCCGCCGAACAGGGCCCGGGCCTCCAGCGAGCCGCGGTTGTCCTGGAACAGCCCATACGCGGCCACCGGGTTCAGCGTCCGCAGGTAGCCGCCCTTGAACGTCATGGTGGGGCTGTAGAGGTAGGTGCCCTCGGCCTGGGCAATGAGGGTGCTGCCCCCCGACTCGCCGAAGTTGTAGCCCCAGCCCACCTTCGCGGTGACGGCGATCTTCGTGGACACCAGGCCCGCGATTCCGCCCATGGCGCGCAGCAGCAGGGCGTCCGGGCTCGCCGTGTTGCGCAGGTAGGTGCGGAAGTCCAAGTCCGCGTCCAGCACCACCGCCGTCTTCGGCAGGAAGCGCCAGCGCGCGTCCACGCCGGTACGCACGTTGGTGTAGTCGAATGCGTCCACGGTGATGGGATCGCACACGTCCTCGGTGCACCCCACGGGCACCGCAAGACCGATGGGATCGAAGAACTCCAGTCCCCACGCCAGCTCAGGGACGATCTCGATGGCGCCACCGCCGGGCTTGATGGGAACGCTGCCGCGCACCTCGTTGAAGAGCGAGAGCACGCCCGCGCCCAGCGCCGCGTTGCGCGTCTGGTCCGTGCGCAGGAACTGATCCGCGAGCACGAAGCTCACCGGCGCCTGCGGGTTGAAGTGGGCCGTGAGGTCCGCCGCGCCCTCGAAGTGCGAGGCGTACGTGGACTGCTTCGTCAGCCACCCCGTGTACCGCACGTACTCCAGCCGTCCGGAGGCGTTGAGCGCCAGCTTCGTCGACGGCACCTCCAGCTTCAGCCCAGGCCGCACCCGCAGCACCAACTCGGGGGAGAGGGAGCTCACCACGTCATCCGGATCCGGCGTGGCGTCATTGGGGAAGTAGCCCACCGCCGTGTCCAGCCGCAGCTCCGCGTCGAGGAAAGGGTGCAGCCGCCCGTCGCCGATCTTGATGCCGTTACCACCCGCGGCAATCGGCGGCTGCTGCGCCCTGGCCGGTACAGAGCCGAGCACTCCCAGCACCAAGGCACACAGAGCCCAGCGAATGTTGCCAGACTGCGTCATGACTCGGACGATCACGCCGGCATGCCGGCTACCTTTCCCTACTTCTGGCTGGGGCCCTCGGAGGGTCATAACACGCAGCCTCAGAGCACCCGCAGAAATTTGTTGGATTCTGGGCGGCTCCACCCGAGTGCTGGTGCTGCTCACTCAGAGGGTAGGACTGGCCGGCGGCGGGCGGACGATGACGTCCGGAGGCGAGGGCGGTTTGGTGGGATCACCCCCGGGCAGATCACGGGGCTCCTCGACGTCGACAGACAGGTTCTCGTCGGTACGGAAGGCCAGCTGGCCGATGCACTCCTCGGTCTCCGAGCGCAGCTGAGCCACCTTCTGGTTGGCGATCATCACCTTGGTGTACTCGTGCTCGGCGGCGGTGCCGTCCTGGCGGGTGACGGCCTCCTGGAGCGCCACGTCCGCCGTCTCGGAGATGCGCAGCAGACCTTTGATCTGCGTGAGCTTCTCGTTGACGCAGTTGAGCTTCACCACGTCCTTGGTGCGGCGGGCCTCCTCGAGCTTCTCCAGAACGCCGCGCAGGGCTTCGCGCATGGTGCCCAGCGACTTGGCGCTGCGCGTGAGCTTGTCCGGATCCTTCACCTCGCTGGCCTTCTCCAGCGGGGGGAGGACCACGGCAGGGCCGGTCTTGCCCGCAGGCTTGCCGTCCTGCGCGGAGGCAAGCCCCGCGGCGAGCAGCACAGCCAGCAGTCCCATGAAGCGCATCCAGCTCACCCGTGTCTCCGGCCCGGAGGGAAGAGGACCTCCGAGCGTAGAAGCGGTGCGTGGGGGTGTCAACGCGAGCCCAGGGGCCCAAAGGGGCAGACGGACTGCCCAGCCCTTGGATCCAGCACTGCGCGCTACCCCGCGGGAGAGAAGACGAACGGGTAGGCGACGGGCACCTCGTCATCCGGCTTGAAGGGGAAGACCCAGCTGCGGATGACGGTGCGGATGCAGCTGCCCACCGCCTCGTTGCCCAGGGTGTTCTCCTCCACCTCGATGCCACCGGTGCGGCCGGTGGGCATGATGTTGAAGCGGACCACCACCTTGCCCTTGAGGCTGGGGTTTCGCTTGAGCTCCTTCTCGTAGCAGTTCTGGATCGCCTTCAGGCGCGCCTTGACGTAGCGGGCCAGGGCGTCGCGATCCACGTCGGAGCTCTCCACCTCGGGGGTGGCGTCCTTCACGCGGCCCACCACCTCGACTTCCTTCTTGCTGCCGAGGTCCACCTTGCCGCCGCCGCTGGTGCCCAGGTCGCCGATGCCGGCCACGTTGCCCGCGCCGCCGCCTTTAGGACCACTGGCACCCAGGGCGTCGCTGGTGGCGACGCCCACGCCGCCAGCGCCCTGCAGCGCGTTGGCGATCTCGCTGCCGCCGGTGCTGCCGCCGAGCACGTCCGCGAACGCGCCGCTGCCGCCGCCCGACGAGCCGAGGATCTTCAGCAGGCCCTTGCCGGACACCTTCTTGGCGATCTCCGCCTTGCGCTGCGCCGCGTCCTGGGGCTTGGAGTCGGCCGGCTTGTCGCTGGCGGCAGCCTTCTTCTCTTCCTTGGGTGCCGAGTCCTCGGCGGCGGCCTGAGTCGCCTCGGCCACCTTCTCCGGCTCCGGGAGCTTCTGCGGGATGATGTTCGCCTTGACGAACCGGTCCTCGAGCTCGTCCAGGGCCAGCTCGGGCTCGGGGGGCGGATCGCGCGAGACGATGTACGCGCCCCACGCGAAGTGCAGGAAGAGCGAGACCGCGAGGATGCCGAAGAACACGCGGTCCATCGACTTCCAGAAGCCACCCTGTACATCCGCCGGGAGCACCGGCCTGTCGGCTGCGGCCGGAGGGGTGATGAACTGGAAGAAGAGGGTGACGTCGCCCAGCTCCACCTTGCCGCGGGCGGTCTCCTGCAGGGGCAGCACGTAGTTGGTGCCGCGCTCCTGGGCCAGTCCCTGCTTGCGGATGCGGTCGAAGTCCACATCCGAGCTGCCCAGGTTCACCCGGCCCTGCATCGTGTCGTCGAACACGAGCTGGTACTGGTTGTTGCGGTTCTCGAAGATGGCGAACTTCGCCGGCAAGTCCTCCGAGGGCGGCAGGACGATGGTGTTCTTGGCGTCGTGCCCGATGGTGACGTCGTCGCGCAGCACGTGGCGCTCATCGAGGATGCGCCCACCCTGGAGGATGCCGACGCGCAACAGCTTGTTCTGCTGGGACTGAGGAGAAGCCATGTTCGTGTAGGACAGCCGAGGCCCTAGAAAGGTTGCTTGTCCACGCTCTGGACGACCTTCTCTTTGAAGCTCTCGGGCTTGTTGAGCTCCTCGAAGTTCAGGTTCGAGCGCTGGAGGATGTAGAAGGCCTGGGGTTTCTGGATCTTGCCCTCGACGGTGAGGGCATCCAGGCGGATGACCTTCTTCTTCTTGGCCCCCGAGTCCTGCGCGAGCGCGGGCACGGCGGCGATCAGCAGCAGCAGGGCGAGAAGGGTTCGCATGGGAGGCCTCGACTTCTACTTGTCGTCGGTGGACAGCTTACCCGAGGTGGGGGCGGGTGTGGCAGGGGGGGCTGCGGGAGTAGGCGCAGGTGTGGGCGGCTGAGCGGCGGCAGCGGCTTTCTGGGCCTCTGCCTGCTTCTGGGCGTTCTCCTCTGCCTGCTTCTTGGCGTCTTCCTCGGCCTTCTGGGCCTTGCGGAGCTGGTCGCGCTTCTCGCGCTCGCGGCGCCGCTCCTCCTTCTCGATGCCCTTCTGGGCATCCTTGAGGTACTGCTCGATGCGGTCGTCCTTGCCGCCCTGGCCCTTGAACTTCTCGAAGTGGGCGATGGCCGTCTTGTAGCGCTCGATCGTGTCCACGCCCTGGGGCTCGATGTCCAGGTAGAGGATGGCGAGGTTGAAGTACGGATCCACCAGAGAGGGCTGGAGCTGCAGCACCCGGTCGTACTCGGCCTTGGCGCGGGCGAAGTCCCCGAGCCCTCGGTAGGCGTTGCCCAGGTTGAGGCGGGCCGAGGCGAAGTCCGGCGCGGCCTTCACGGCGGCTTCCAGCTCCGTCACGGCGGCCGGGTAGTCCTGGGACTCGTTGAGCATGGCGCCGTAGTTGTTGCGGGCCTCGGCGAAGTCGGGGCGGAGCTCGGCGGCCTTCCGGAAGCTCTCCAGCGCCTGGATGCGAGACTTGAGCGTCAGCTGCACCAGCCCGAGCGCGTTGTGGGTGGCCGCATCCTGTCCATCAATGGCGCGGGCGTTCTCCAGCACGTAGCGGGACAGCTCGAACTTCTTCTCGCGGTAGTAGACCTGCGCGAGCACCTGCATGGCCTTCACATAGCGCTCATCGACCTTGAGGGCGCGCTTGGCCTCGTTGGCGGCGCTCTCCAGCTTCTTCTGCTGCAGCAGGGCGTAGGCGAGCGCGGTGCGCATGCCCACGGCGTCCGGAGAGGACTCCAGCTTCTGGCGCAGCTCGGCCTCGATGCGGGTGGCGCGGTTCGTGCGGCAGTAAAGGCGGACGAGGAAGTCCCAGGCGGTCTCTTGATCCGGCTTGAGCTGCAGGGCCTTGCGGTAGGCCTTCTCGGCCTCGTCCACCTGGCCCTGGCGCTCGCGGATGACGCCGAGGTTCGTCCAGGCGTAGTCCAGCTTGGGGTTGCTCGACAGCAGCGCTTCGAGGCTCCGGGCGGCGATCTCCAGCTCACCCTTCCGGGCACTCTCCACCGCGCGCTCGAAGTCCGTGCCCTCGCGGGTGACGGGGCGAGGCGGAGGCGCGGAGGGCTCCACCGAGGGCGTGGCCGGAGGCGCCGGCACGGTCTTCACCACCTGCGCGCCACCGGACTCCGGCGTCTGGGAGGCCGAGGCCGTCTCCGAGGCGGGAGTGGCCGCGGCGGAGGTGCTGGCTGCGGAGGTGCTGGCCGGGGCCGGGGCATCAGCAGCCGGCGTCGGGCGCGGCTGCGGCGTGGAGGAGCAGGCGGTGCCCAGCAGCAGGACGAGGCACGTGGTGCGCAGGCGGAGCGTGATCACTTCTCACCTCCACCGGTCAGCTTCTGCGGGGCCTCGGACTCGGTGCCGGGACGCTCGGGGCCAAGCAGGGTGCCCACCAGGCCCTCGGGATAGACCGCGTCCGAGGAGATGGCCTGCTTGGGCTCCTTGAGGACCGGGTACTCCTTGGGGCGGAAGCGGTTGAGCGCCTCGAGTGTGCGCCGCGTCCACACGTTGGAGAGGCGGTTCTTGCGCGCCTCCTGAATGGTGGCCGAGTAGCTCTCCACCGCTGCGTCCTCCAGCGTGGCTGTCTGCTGGGCGAGCTGATCCTGGTAGGCCACCACGGCCTCCTCGCCCAGGCGCTTCACGTCAGGGGGAACGGGCGTCTCGATGAGGGTCGTGGCGAAGCGCTCCAGGGCGTAGCCGCGGCGGTAGAGGGCGGCCAGCGTCCACTCCAGGTTCTTATAAGGATAGACCTTGGCGTAGGCCTCGTTGACGGCCTTCACCCCGGCGCGCTTGGCGACGAAGCTGCGTTCCAGCGCCTTGCCCGTGCCGCCAATCTTCAGCTTGTCGAACTTCTCCAGCTCCAACTCGGCCAGCTGGAAGCGGCAGTAGGAGGCGGCCTCGGCGGCCAGCGGAGAGGTCTCCTGCTTGAGCTTGCGGCGGTCGAACTCGTCGGCGGCGCTGGCCCAGGCCTTCTCGGCCTCACGGACGTTGTTCAGCTTCTTGTGCGCGTCGCCGATGCGGCGCTTGGCATCCACCACCAGCTCCGACTGCGTGGGCTTCCTGGAGAACTTCTCGATGAACGCGGTGAGCGCGCGGATCTGCCCGCGCCAGTCCTCCTGCTTCTCGTAGATGAGGGCGGCGCGGAACTGGTTCTTCGGCGCATCCTCCGAGTTGGGGAACAGGTCCGCGTAGCGCATGAAGGCCGCGGCGGCCTCGGGGTAGCGCTGCTGGCCCTCGAGCAGGTTGGCGGCGTTGTAGAGGGCGGCCTCGCGGTCCTTGGAGGCGGGGTAGTCCTTCACCAGCTTCTGGTAGCTGACCACCGCCTTGTCGAAGTCGTAGGACTTCTCCGAGTTGAGGGCCACGCGGAACAGCGCCGCGTCCGCCAGGGTGGAGGAGGGGTACTCACGGTAGATGCGCTCGTAGAGCTTGAGCGCCGAGTCGAACCGCAGGGAGTTCTCGTAGCAGACGGCGGCGTTGTTGAGCGCCTTGTCGGCGAACTCGTGGCGAGGCTCCTCGTCGACCAGGAGGATGTACTTCTTGGCGGCCTCCTCGTACTTGCCCTGATCCATGAGCTGCTGGGCCAGCTTGAAGCGGCCGCCGAGTTTGAACTTGACCAGGCTCTTGTAGAGGTCGCTCGACGGATCGATGACCTCCTTGTTGGAGGCCAGCCGCCCCGCCACGTCTTCGACGCTGGCCCAGTCCTTGTCGATGAGGAAGCTCTCCACGATGAGGTTGGTGGCGAACTTGGCGACCTCGTTCTTCGGGTAGCTCTTGACGATCTGCTCGAAGCGCCGGCGGGCCTCGGGGAAGTCGTTGTGCGCGTAGTAGAGCTCAGCGGCCTTGTAGGCGATGCCCGGGCTCTTCTCGTCGGTGGGCAACAGCTTCACGTACACGTCCGAGGCGGAGATCAGCCGCGTCTCGGACTCGGCCAGGGGAATGGGCTGGACCACCTCATCCGCGGGGCGCTCGGCGGAGCGCAGGGGCTTGAGCTCCTTCACGGTGCCGGCCTTGAGATCCGCCTCCAACTGCTTTTGCAGGGCGAGCACGGCGGTGAAGGCGGCATCCGAGCGGTACTTGTCGTCCAGCCGTGAGTCACGCACCTCCTCGTAGTTCTTCGCCGCGAGCACGAACTGCGCCGAGTTGAAGAGACACTCGGCGTAATAGAAGCGCATCTCGTAGCTGCTCTTGGTGTTCGGGAAGCGCGTCAGGTAGGCGCCGTAGGCACGGGCGGCCACTTGGAAGCCGAGGTAGGCCTGCTCGAGCTTGCCCTCCTTCTTGAACGTCAGCGCCTGCTGGTGGTGGAAGAGAGCACTGGTATAGAGGCTCTTCTCGGCGAGCGCGTCCGCGGCGGCCAGCGCGTCCGGATTGCTCTGGTTCTTCTCGTACCAGGCACTGCCGGGGGCGTAGTCGTTGGCCAGCTTCTCGGCTTCGGCGTAGGACTCGGACATCTTCCGGTCCCGCTCGTACGCCTGGACGAGCTTTTGCTGGATCTGCGGTGCGTCCGTGGCGAACGGCTCCTTGGCCAGCACCAGCCGGTAGGCCTCAATGGCGGCGGCGTGGTTGGTCTGGTCGAAGTAGATGTTGCCCAGGCGCCGGTAGATCTCCGCCTCGTAGGGGCGCGCGCCGCGCTGGGCGAAGATCTCCTGGGCCCGGGCCAGGCCGCCCCAGGTTCCGTCCGCCAGGGACACGGCCACGTACTGGAGGGCCTCCTCGCGCAGGTCTCCGCCGCCGCCCTCGTCGCCCTGGGCCTGTTTCTGCTCCTCGTAGAAGTCCGCGAGCATGAGGAAGCGCTCCACCGCATCCGCGAACCGGTCCATGCGGTAGTACGTCCAGCCCAGCTTGTAGAGCGCCTTGTCGTAGAGCGAGTGGCTCTTGTCCTGGGTGGCGTGCTCGTAGGCGTTGGCTGCCTGCTCCAGCGCCGTCGGATCGCTGTAGTTGTCGAACCAGTACTCGCCGATGCGGACCCAGGCCTCGGTGGCGAAGCGGCTCTTGGGGTAGGTGGCGATCAGCTCTTCGTAGGTGGCGCGGCTCTCGTCGAACTGGTTCTGCTTCTCGTAGCAGTAGCCCAGCAGGTACCAGGCAGCGTCATTGAACCGGTAGTCCCGGAAGTCGTTGATGAGCCGCAGGTAGAGGGCGATGGACGGGCCAAAGTTCACCTGGGGCTCGGGAGGAGGCTCGGCGCTCTCGGGCAGCGACTTGAGCTTCTCCTCGTGCTCTCGCATGGCGGTGAGGTGCTCGTCGCTGGAGCGCTCGTAGTAGAGCTCGGCCAGGCGGAACATCACGTCCGGCGAGTAGCGCGGCTCGCGGGGGTAGCGGTGGAGGAACTCCTCGAACCGGACGATCGCGTCCAGGCGCTCCTTGCGCTCCTTGATCTCCAGCTCGCCGATGACCTTCTCGTACGAGGCGGCCAGGCCGTTGCGCTTCTCCTCGTACTTGCGCTCCACCAGGAGCTGCACCTCGCGGCGGAAGTCGCGCGCCTCCTCTTCGTAGCGCTGCAAGTCCGCGCTGAGCACCCGCAGCCGCTCCTCCTCCTCGGGCGTGCGGCCCATTCCCGCCAGGCTTCGATTGTCCGAGGGCTTCTTGGCGGGCTCGGCCTGAGCGGGCGCGGCGGCGGCTCCCTCGGTGGGTGCGGCGCCTTCGGGCTTCGCTGGCTGCTGGGCGGCAGCGGCCAGGGAGGAGAGCGTCAGCAGCGTGAGCAGGAAGCGGCGCATCGCTCAGTTCGCTTCCTTGAGGACTTCCTTGAAGTCCCGGTCGAGCGCGCGCAGCTCCTCGTCCTTCTGCGCGGAGAGCTTTTGGATTTCGCCCGTCTTGTCCTGCTTGCGGGTGAAGGCCACGTCCACGATGCCCACGTCGCCCTTGAGGACGAGGTCGTAGAACTGCTGCCGCACGCGGCGGAAGCTGTCGTAGGCAATGCGGCCCACGAGGTTGCGCGCATTGCCGGAGACGGAGGCCACCTCCGAGTCGTACTGGCTGAGCAGGCGCTGCTCGGCGCGCACCTTGTCGCGGATGACACGGCCGCGGCGCTCAAGTTGTTCGCGGAGTACGCTCTTGGCGCTGATCACCCGGCCGCGCAGCCCATTGGTGCGCTCGCGTACCTCCTGGAAGCGCTCCATCAGCTGGCCCACGTCCTCGGGCAGGCGGCCCGCAAACGAGGCCACCAGCGAGTGCTCCTTCTGCAGCACCTCGTAGAATTGCTGGCGGATCAGCTCTTCACCCGCGACGGCCGTGGCCACGGAGTTGCGCTCGTCGGCCAGCTGGGCACGGGTGCGCTCCAGGTCCGCCTGCAGCGTCTCCAGCGCCTTCTCCTCGTTCTGGAGCGCGGCGAGGAACTGCATCTCCTCATCGGGAGGCGTCTTGCGCTCGGAGCGGGTGTCGTCCACCCACTTGCGCACGGCGGTGGCGATGGCGCGCAGGCTCTGCAGCTCGTAGCCAAGGCGGAAGGCCTCGCGGTCCAGCGAGTCCACGGTGGCCTGCATCCGCTGGCGCCGCTCCTCGAGCTCGCGCTGGGTGGTGGGCAGCAGGGCGAAGCGCTGCGCCAGCCGCTCGCGCTCCTTGCGCACGGCCTCCAGCTGTTGTCGCTCCTCGGAGGTGAGGTGCGCCAGCACGGCGGAGGACTCCAGTTGCACCAGCACCTGCTCCACGCGGGTGAGCCCGCTCTCCACGGCGTCCGCGCGGGTGTAGCCCTCCTGAAGCTCCGGGAAGGTCTCCAGCCCACGCTCATCCAGCGCCTGGAGGATGCGCCCGGCCAGCCCGCGCGCATCGGTGACGCCCTTGCGGCCGCTGTCGAGGTCACTGATCAGCGCCACCGCGCCGGACACTTCCTCCTGCGTCTTCGCGTAGCGCAAGGCCACCGGGGGCAGCAGGGTGGTCAGGTCCAGCGTGCGCTCGGAGCGCGACAGCAGGTTGTCGAAGTAGGCCACCGGGTCCTGCGTGCGCGAGAGCAGCTCGTCCAGCTTGGTGCGCACGGGGCCATAGGTGGAGATGACGCCCTCATAGCTCTGAGTGGCCTCCTCGTACTGCTGCAGCTTGAGCAGCAGGTGGCCCTGGAGCAGCCGCGCGTCTGGGGCCAGCGGGGACTCGGGATCCACCAAGAGGAGGATGTCGATGGCGTTCTTGGCCTTCTGGTACTCGCCCTGCTTCACGTGGGCCCAGGCGATCTCGTAGAGCGAGTCCACGAACGACTCGCTCTCCCGAGGGATGTCCAGGTAGCGGTCCAGTGCCTCCTCCACCTTGCCCGTCTCGTAGAGCAGCCGGCCCAGGGAGAGGGTGGCCAGCTCGTGGATGCGCAGCTCCTCGCCGTCATTGGCGGGCAGCGAGGCCAGCTCGCGGAACCGCTCGATGGCGTTCTCCAAGTCGCCCGCCTGCACGGAGAGCACGCCCAGGTGGTAGGCGCTCTGCAGCCGGACGATGCGGATGTTGGAGTGCGTCAGCGGCTCGAAGGACTCGCGGGCGCGGGCGATGCGCTCCTCGTTCTTCAGGTCCGTGCGCTTGAAGAGCCACTTGGCGTAGACGTACGCCAGCTCGGGCGGGAGCTGCCCGCCGGACAGCTTCTTGGCCTGGGTGATGTATTCGTCGATGCCTTCGAACTGATTGAGACGGCTGGCGACGTTCAGGTAGCGCGAGAGCGCATCCTTGTAGCGATCCGTGGGCGGCAGCGAGAGCAGCTCACGCAGGTACAGCCGCGCGCCGATGTAGTTCTGCTGCTGGAGCAGCGAGTCGGACAGGTAGAAGAGGGCGTCCGGGTAGCGCGGGTGCTTGAGGAAGCGCGGATCGCTCACCAAGTCATAGAAGAGGACGGAGGCGGCGGTCCAGTCGCCCAGCAGGTACTGAATCTCTCCGTCCGAGAAGCGCCGCAGCCGGGCCTCCTCGTCACTGGGCTCGGGGCGCTGGGTGAACTGCGTCTCCACGAAGCGGAGGTTCTCGTCCGCGTTCGTCAGCTGCTTGTCCACCTGCTCCAGCTGGCGCACCACCTCGCCGCTGGCCTTGAGGGGCGCGGGGTCGGCGAGGGCGGGCCAGGCGGCGAGCCCCTGGGCGATCACCGCCAACAGGGCCAGGGCTCGGTTCCGAGACGGGTTCACCGGCAGCCCCTCTACTTCTTCGTCTCAGAGGAGGAAGCAGCCGCGGGCACCTTCTTGGTGTCGCCCTTGGCTGGACCCGAGTCACGCGACACCTCGATGTCGTAGCGCACCGAGGGGCGATCCTTCAGATCCGTGGTGATGCCACCCTTCTCGAAGCCCACCACGCGCACGGTGGTGACCTTGGTGGCCTCGGCGTTGAAGGTGTAGCTGGACTGCACCCGGAACTTGTAGCCCTCCAGGTAGCTGAACACGCCGTAGCCGTTGCCCCGGTACACGAAGCGCACGGCGATCTGGTGCTGGCCGGGGACGATGCGGCCGTTGAAGATCTCGAACTCCTCGGCCTTGTCCAGGTCCCCGTCCTGGTTCACCTTGGTGAAGATGGGCGCGCCGTCCAGCGCGTACGCCACGGACTCCAGCACGAACGAGTTGCCCATCTCGTTCTTGTGGAAGAGCACCGCGCGGGCGCCGGTGGACAAGTCACCCCCGAGCACCGTCTCCTGCAGCAGCAACAGCCGCGCCTTGGAGCGGTAGATCTTCTCCTTCAGGTCGACGACCTCCTCCTCCAGCGTCTTCACGCGGGTATTGAAGGCCTCGTCCGCCGTCTGTGGCGCTGGGCCGGGAGGAGTAGGGGAGATGGCAGTGGACGGAGGCGCTGCCGGAGTCGGAGCGGGCGCCGCGGGAGCCGCCGCAGGTGCAGCCTCGGGCGCGGCGGCGGGAGCGGCAGTCGCGGGGGCCGAAGCCTCGGGGGCCGGAGCAGGAGCAGCGGCTGGGGTCGCGGGTGTCTCCTGCGCGAGCGCGGGAGCGCAGATCCCCGCGCCCAGCACCATGAGGAGACGAAGAATGGAGGAAGCGGAACGCACGAGCGACCTCGAGTAGCCAGCCCGACCTGGACAGTTCATACCATCCTTCGCCCCTGACCGAGCAGGGGGGGAGGGCTGGCTGCTTGCCCGCTGGCTAGCCGCCCTTCCTCAGCTCGGTGAGCACCAGCTTGGCCACGGCCTTGAGGGTGTCGAACACGCCCACGCCGGTGGGAGCCACCGCCTGGTACTCGGGGATGTTGCGGGGGTTGAGCGCCTTGCGGATCTCCTCCACCGTCACCGCGTTGGGCAAGTCCCGCTTGTTGTACTGCATCACGTACGGGATCTTGTTCAAGTCGTAGCCCTGCTCGGCCAGGTTGATGCGCAGGTTCTCGAGCGACTCCATGTTCGCTTCCATGCGCTCGATCTGGCTGTCGGCCACGAAGACCACGCCGTCCACGCCCTTGAGGATGAGCTTGCGGCTGGCGTCGTAGAACACCTGGCCGGGCACCGTATAGAGGTGGAAGCGCGTCTTGAAGCCGCGGATCTCTCCGAGCGACAGCGGGAGGAAGTCGAAGAAGAGCGTGCGGTCCGTCTCGGTGGACAGCGAGATGAGCTTGCCCTTCGTGTCCGCGGCGGTCTTGTTGTAGATGTACTGAAGGTTCGTCGTCTTCCCGCAGAGACCCGGCCCGTAATAGACGATCTTGCAGTTGATCTCGCGGGAGGAGTAGTTGATGAAGGACATGGCTTCCCGGGTTACTCGCTGAAGAGGTTGTCGATATCGTCGTCGGAGATTTCGGCGAACGGCGAGCCGATCCCAGGTGTGTCGGTCTTCTTCACCAGGCTCTCGAAGATCTTCGTCAGCTCGTCACTGGCCTTTTTGATGCGCAGGCGCACCAGGCCCAGGCTCGTGCGGTTGTCGAAGATGACCACCAGCACCACCCGGCTGCCGACGATGGTCATGTAGAGGGAGTCCTTCGCCCCCTCGTGGAATTGGTTGGGAAACTCGTTCTCCCCAATCAGCTTGGCCAACCCGCCCATCGCCGCCACGTTGCCGGCCGTCAGCGAGGCCAGAGACGTGGTGTCGATGTTCTGGGTCTGCCCCGCCGAGGAGATGAGCTGCCCGTTCTTGTCGACGAGGAACACCACCTTCGCGTTCGCGTCCTTGGTCAGCCGGTCGCAAACGGCGTTGATCTTGGTGAACTCCTCTTCGTACATCACCAGTTGCGTGCCCATGGGCGTATCCGCTCCTCTACGCTCCTCAGCGTTCGCTTCTCGCTGCGCTTTGGCAGCCCCCAGGGTTTCCGGAGTGAATCCCGGAGGTTAGATGCGTCGCTCCCAAGCGCGGATGCTTAGCAGACACGATGGGGTCCAGCAAGCTACGAGACCGCTCTTCCTCGGAGATCCCTGGTTCATTCAGGGGACCCGCACTGCTACATCGCTGATCGTACAACGAGGACCTCCGGGACGGATCGTCGTTCGATCTTCTAGGAAGATCTGGGGGTTGTTCTCTGGGGCCCTGAAGATCAAGGCGTTCTGTTCGGGCTGGAGCCCTACCTTGAGGGGAAGTGGATCCAGTGTACCGATCCTTACGCGGAAGTCTTGGCCGAAGAGATCCACGGTGGGTGGAAGTCCGCCCTTGCGTTTGGGTTTGGAGGGTCCGGTACAGGCGCCGGTGGCGTGGAAGACGTAGGTGGAGCCGGCCTGGAGGCTGCGCGTCTTGAAGGTGCGCTGGCCTCCGCTCTGGACGGTGCCTCGAGCGCTCCAGGCCTCGGTTCCTGAGCGGGGGCCCGTCCGGCCGAGGTCCTCGGGTGGGCCCCGGGCGGCCTCCCGGGCCCGGGCGGTGCGCTCGGCGGCGCTCTGCTCTTCGCGGGCCAGGGACTCGCGGGCCTGGGAGTGGCTCTCGAGGGCGGCTTGGTGGCGGGAGAGCAGCTCACGGGCGGCCGGACCGTACTGAGGATCCTTCACGAGCGGCTGGGCCAGCTTCACCACGAGGGCGCTCTCGGATTCCAGGTCGGCGAGCTGGGCGCGCACGAGGTGGGCGCGGGCGGTGGTGCGAGCGGGGCCTTGGAGAACTTCGTCGAGCAGCTTCGCGGCGGCGGAGCGCTCGTCCACGGCAATGAGGCTCTCGGCGTGGGCGGTACGGATCTCCGTGTGGTCCGGCGCAAGCGCCAGGGCCCTCTCGGTGAGGGCGAAGGCGAGAACGCTGTCCTGGGGGCGGCAGGTGGCCGCGCCTCGGGCGAGCAGGAGCGCTGCCTCCAGGTTGCGCTCGGTGCGCGCGGGCGTAGCGGGAGCGAAGAGCTGCTGGAGGCCCTCACAGTCCTTGGCTGCCAGGAGCTTCTCGCCCTGCGCCAGGCGCGGGTCTCCGGTCGCGGCCAGCAAGCTGATCAAGAGGAGGAGGCGCATGGGCCGTCTTTACGGGAGGTCACTCGCCCCTGACAACCCGTGAGGTTCTTTCGCTAGAGTTTTGGGGACCTTGGGCGCTTTCCCTATACTCCGCCGAGCCTTGGCCCGACTGCGCCGCACCCCTCCTTTCCTCGTCATTCTCGCGCTCGCACTGGCGGTGGTGCCGGGCATTGTCCTGGCGCAAGAGGAGGCGGCCGCCCCGTCAGGTCCCGGCTTGGAGCCGGTGTTCCTGCGCCTGCGCTATGGCGTCGCGATCCGCAGCGGCGAGCAGGTGGATACAGGGCCGGGGCTCACCTACTCGGGGTTGACGCCCAATGATCTCGAGGCCTGGGCGGTGTTCTACGGCCTGGGCCCGGAGTGGCTGGGCGCCCAGCTCCGCCTTCAGCGCGAGGGCTTTACCCTGAACCGCGAGGCGGATCGCGTCACTGGGGGCAGCCTGTGGCGCCTCTCCTTGGGAGCGGTGGCACGCCGGCAGCTCGGGCCCATCGTGGGCGAGCTGGGCGTGGGGTACGGCTTCGCGCAGCTGCCTGCGTTCGGGGTCTCGTCGGCGGCCTCTCCCGTGTTCCAGCGGGGCGGCCGGCATGCGGCGCTGCTGGGCGGCCGGCTGCGCTTCCCGATCTTCCAGCGGGTGACGGGCGAGGTGCGGGCGGAGTTGCCTCTGAGCCTCGCGGCCCAGCTGCCTGCGGCGGAGGGGGCCTCTTCCAGTGGTTTTGGAGCGGGTGCCGCGGTGCGCATTCCGGTGAGGCAGGTGGGCCGCTGGATGGGCTCGGCCGTGGTCGACTACCAGTTCGTGCATGACT
Source organism: Hyalangium minutum (assembly GCF_000737315.1). Taxonomy (GTDB): domain Bacteria; phylum Myxococcota; class Myxococcia; order Myxococcales; family Myxococcaceae; genus Hyalangium; species Hyalangium minutum. The sequence continues at coordinate 6,545 of NZ_JMCB01000024.1, read as the reverse complement.
CGCTGAAGGCCGACAGTGCGGTGAGCTCCGGCCAGACGCTGCAGCGGGTAGGGCTGGCGTTGGAGTTCTCGTGGCTCGACGCCTCGGTGGCGGCCGCGCAACGCCTGGGGCAGATGGGTTCGCTGGCCCTCCAGGTAGTGGACGCGGAGACGAAGGCCCCGCTGGCCGGTGCCCAGGTGGCGCTCGTGGTGAAGGGCACGACGCAGGCGCCTCGGGCCGTTGATGCGAAGGGCCAGGTGGTGGAGCTGGAGTTGGAGCCCGGCGAGGTGGTCGCCCAGGTCTCTGCGGAGGGCTACGAGCCCGTGGTGGGCCGGGTCACGGTCGCGGCCGGCGAGCGTGCCACGTTGGAACTCCAGGCGCACAAGCAGGCGCCAACGCTGGGCGGGTTGAAGATCACCGTCGTCGACAATCGCAGCAACAAGCCCTTGGTGGATGCGCCGGTCGTGGTGAACGGCAAGGAACTGCGGACGAACGCGGCAGGCCTGGTCAGCGTGGGCAACCTCGCGGTAGGCCCCGTGATGGTGAGGGTGTCCGCGCCGGAGTTCCAGCCGGTGGAGGAGGCCGCGGTCGTCATTGGTGGCAAGGAGTCAGAGATGTCCGTGCCGCTCACGCCCATCAAGCGCCTGGGCTACGCCACCATCTCCGGAACGGTCCGCAGCACCCGGCAGGGCCGGCCGCTCGTCGCCACGCTCGTGATTCCCAGCGCCAAGGTGCGCACGCGCACGGATGCGCAAGGCGCGTTCGCGCTGAAGCTCAAGCCCGGGACCCACCGCATCACTATCTCCGCCAAGGGCCACCTGACACAGGTCAAGTCCGTCACCGTGCGGGATGGCGAGCAGGCCATCTTCAACGTCGATCTTTTCCCGAGGGGCCGGTGAGCGCGCGGCGTCTCGCTCTCGCCGCGGTGCTGCTCGGGGGGCTCGTGTCCGCCTGCGGGGACGAGTCGGCCCCGTCGAAGCCTCCACCTCCTTCCGAGCCCGGTGCTCCGCCTCCTGTGACGGCTTCGCAGGACGCAGGAGTGAGTGCACTGGCGCGCCTGGAAGCGCTCAGGGGGGCGGTCCAGCTGGAGCGGGACGGAGGTCTGACTCCCGCGGCCGAGGGCCCTTTGATGAAGGGGGATGCCCTGGAGACGGGGCCGGATGGGTCCGCGACGGTCCGCTTCGCTGACGGGCGCACAGTGGAGGTGGGCCCCAATGCGCGCTTCGTGCTGGATGAGGACACGGGCGGCATCGTCCTGAAGGTGGCCCGAGGCATCGTGCTGAGCCGCGTCCCCGCCGCCCCCAAGGTGCGCACGGGCCCCTCCGTTGAGCTGCGCATCCTCACCCCATACGGCCTCACGCGCGTGAGCAGCGCGCAGCCCAGCGAGGTGAGCGTGAGCGTCGGCCCGGAGGACAGCCGGGTCGAGGTGAGGATGGGCGCCATCCAGTTCGTCTCCAAGGATGGCCAGGAGCTGGAGGCCTCCGCGGGCCAGTCCGTGGACGTCTCCGCGGGCCGCGCCGAGCTGGTGACGGGGCCCCAGCGCGTGCTGGAGCTGGCCACCATTCAAGTCACGGTGAGGGCGGACTCGGGGAAGGTGGAGGTGCGCAGCAAGGGCAGCTCCCAGTGGCGCACGGCGAACAAGGGTGGCCAGAAGCTCTCGCCGGGAGACGGTGTGCGCGCACGGGGCGGCACGGCGTACCTGGCGCTGGAGGGCTCGGCCTCGACGATTGCGCTCGCCTCGGGGAGCGAGGTGGTGCTGGAGGGCGCTGGCAAGCAGGGCTCCCAGGACGAGGCGCGGCTGGATCTGCGCCAGGGCTCGCTGACGCTGAAGCTCGCGCCCGAGAGGGACAGCCGGGTGGTGATGCCCGGGCTCACGCTGGAGAGCGCGGGGGCGGCGGACCTCAAGGTACGGCGCACCGCGGACGGCTTCGATGTGTCCGCGCGGGCCGGAGATGTGACGCTGGTGCGCGGCGACACCCGCAAGCCGCTGCGCGCGGGTGAGCAGGCCTCCGTGTCGGGCCAGGCCGAGCCGAAGGTGTCTCCGCTGGCGCAAGCCCCAGTGGCGCTGCCGGCCGTGGAGAACATGCAGGTGTTCCACCGGGGACTGCCCGAGGTGAAGCTCTCCTGGGCAGGAGAGGGAGACGTGCTGCTGGAGGTGGCCTCGGATCCGGCTTTCACGCGGACGGTGGTGCGCGGCGTGGTCCATCAGCCCTATGCCACCGTGCCTGCTCCAGAGCGCGGCAGGCTGTACTGGCGGGTTCGGCGGCCGGATGGCACCGAGCTCACGAAGGGCAGTGCCACCTTCGCGCCGGAGCAGGCCTCGAAGGACCTGGCGCGCGTCACCAACGAGGTTCCCGAGGGCCCGCAGAAGACGACGATCTTCTACCAGGACAAGCCTCCGGCGGTGGTCTTCAAGTACTCGGCCGAGCCCCAGGCGGCCCAGTACCGCATCGCGGTCTACCGCAACGGCGAGCTGAGCAAGCCCGTGGCGGAGCGCACCGTGGCGGAGACCCGCGCCCCCCTAGAGGCCGGTGTGCTGCGGGAGGGCAACTACCTCTGGTCCGTCACACCCCTGTCCCGCACCGGACAGCCGCTCCGGGGCGGGCGCATGAACAAACTGGAGTTGGTGTACGACAACTCCGTGCCTGTCCTCGTCGTCCAGTCGCCCAAGAACGGCCAGCGGGTGGGGAAGCGCGTACGCGCCGTGGGGGTGGCTCCGGTGGGGACCAAGCTGTCCATCAACGAGCGCTCGGTGAGCTTGGATGCCAAGCACCGCTTCGATACGTGGGTGGAGCCAGTGGGCGTTCCCCCCGTTCTGCTGTTTAAGATGCAGCATGCCGGCGCACCGGATGTGTACGTGGTGCGCACCCTGAAGCGAGGTTCCGAGGAATGAGCAGCACGCAGCCCGAGCCCGGGAGCCAAGGCGCCGCGAGTCCGCCGCTGCTACACCCCTATGGGCAGTACGTGCTGGTGCGCAAGCTCGCCGAGGGCGGCATGGCGGAGATCTTCCTCGCCAAGCTGCTGGGCGCCGACGGCTTCGAGCGCAACGTCGTCATCAAGCGCATGCTGTCCAACCTCTCCAGCATCCCGGACTTCGTGGAGATGTTCCGGGACGAGGCGCGGCTGGCGGCGCGGCTGTCTCACCCCAACATCATTCAGATCCACGAGCTGGGGTTCATCGACGGCTGCTACTACATCTGCATGGAGTTCCTGGCCGGCGAGGACTTCTCCACCACGCTGCGCCACGCGGGCAAGAAGCGGCAGTACACGCCCATGCCCATCACCCTGCGGGTGCTGGTGGATGCGGCGCGCGGCCTGCACTACGCCCATGACTTCACCAACGAGGAGGGCCAGCCCCTCCACATCGTCCACCGGGACATCTCACCGTCGAACCTGTACGTGACGTACCAGGGCCAGGTGAAGGTGCTGGACTTTGGCATCGCCAAGGCCGCCTCCCGCGTGGTGCAGACGCGCACCGGCGTGGTGAAGGGCAAGTACATCTATATGGCGCCCGAGCAGGCCCAGGGCAAAGAGGTGGACCGGCGCGCGGACGTGTTCTCGCTCGGGGTGAGCCTCTACGAGTCGCTCACCAACGTGCGGCCCTTCGCCCGGGAGAACGACCTGGCCATCTTGAATGCGCTGCTGCAGGGCGACTTCATGCCGCCCGCCCAGCTGCGCAAGGACATCCCTCCGGAGCTGGAGGCGGTGGTGCTCAAGGCCATGGCCATCAAAGCCGAGGACCGCTACGCCACGGCGGCGGACTTCGCGGACGCCATTGAGCACAGTGTGAAGGGCAAGGTTCCGCTGGCCACCCACAAGGAGCTGGCCGAGTACCTGCGCATGCAGTTCGGCGAGGAGCGCTTCGCGGCGAAGACGCGCATCCCCACGCTGGCCTCCCTGACGGCCACGGCCGCCCAGACGGTGTCGCAGCCGCCGAAGCCCGTGGTGTTTGCCTCCAGCGGCGTCTTTCCCTCGGTCGCGGCGCCCGCGTCCCAGCCTCCCCTGCGCCACAGTGCCACCGGTATTGTCCCTCCGCCGGCAGGAGCAGCGCAGACGGCTGAGGGCAAGCCCCGCCGCACGGGGCTGCTGATCGGTGTGGTGGCCGGGGCGTTGCTGCTCTTGGGCGGAGGCGGCTTCGCGGCCTGGAAGGGACTCTCGAAGTCCACACCTCCCGAGGCCGTGGCCATGCCCGCGCCTCCCGTGACGCCGCCCGCTGGAGAGCCGACGCCAACGCCCCCTGCGCCTGCGGTGGTTGCGGCGGTGGCTCCGGCCCCTACCACCCCGCCCGAGCCGGCGACGCCCGAGCCCGAGACTCCTTCTTCGGAGAACGTGAAACCTCCAGAGGAGACCGAGGACAAGCCCGGCACAACGCAGAAGGATCCGGTGACCAAGACGGGGAAGCCGCGTCCGGTCACCCTGGGGATTCAAGATGTGGAGCGCGTGGTGGCGCGCGGCCGGTCTCGTATCGTCACCTGCTTCGAGAAGTACAAGCAGGACCTGCCCTCGAACTCGGGTGTGGTGCGCGTGCAGCTGGCCATTGCCTCCTCGGGGCGTGTGAAGGCCACGACGCAGGGGCCGCTGGCCTCCAAGCCGGTGGGCCAGTGCCTGGAGACCCAGGCCGAGCGCCTGCGCTTCCCGGCTCACCGAGACCGGGAGGTCAACGTGGTGCTGCCGTTCGACTACACCGTCACGCGGTAGCGGGACTCACAGCTCGCGGCGGGCGCTGAGCGCCTTCGCGAGCGTCGCCTGGTCGGCGTACTCGAGGTCCCCGCCCATGGGCAGGCCCTGGGCGATTCGGCTCACGCGCAGGCCCATCGGCTTGAGGAGCCGGGTGAGGTAGAGCGCGGTGGCCTCCCCTTCCACGTCCGGGTTGGTGGCGAGGATGAGCTCCTCCACCTTGCCGTCATTGAGGCGCTCCAGCAGCTCCTTGATGCGAAGCTGGTCGGGGCCAATCCCCTCCAGGGGAGACAGCACGCCGTGCAGCACGTGGTAGCGGCCGCGGAACTCGCGCGTGCGCTCCAGTGCCATCAGGTCCGCGAAGGTCTCCACCACGCAGAGCACCTTCTCGTCACGGCGCATGTCGCGGCAGAAGCCGCACAGCTCCGAGTCCGTGAGCGAGTAGCACCGGGCGCACAGGTGCACCTTCTCCTTCACCTCGCGGATGGCCTGGGACAGCTCCGCGGCGTAGTCGCCAGGAGCCCGCAGGATGTGGAACGCGAGGCGCTGCGCGGTCTTCTCGCCAATGCCCGGCAGCTTGGCCAGCTGGGCGACGAGCCTGTTGAGAGGATCGGGAGTCATCCGGCTTTAGGTAATGCCTGGGATCTTGATGCCGCCGGAGATTTTCGCGAGCTCCTTCTGCATGTGCTGACGGCTGTTCGCCAGGGCAGCGTTCACCGCGGCGGTGATGAGATCCTCGAGCATGCTGGTGTCGTTCGGATCGATGGTGGCCTTGTCGATCTTGATGCTGCGGATCTCTTGGATGCCGTTGGCGATCACCGTCACGCGGCCATCACCGGCCTTGCCCTCGACGGTGTCGTTGGCCAGCTCCTGCTTGCGCTGCTCGATCTTCTCGGTGAGCTTGTTGGCCTGTCGGATGAAGTAGTTCAGGTCGATGCCGGGCATGAGGCTTCCTCTTCGATCTGGAAGGCGGGCGCCTGCCAGGCACCCGAGATGAACAATGCGGGGCGCAACCTACCGTCGTGCGGGCGCTTTGTCAGGCGCTGTCCTCAGGAGTTTCGACGGTTGGGCCGCTTGCTGGACGTTCAGGTTCCAGCACTTGGATGTGCTCGATCTCTCCCCCCAGCATCTTCAGGACGGCTCGGATGGCGGGGTGTGAGCGGACCTTGCCCTCGGTGCTCTGTTGGTGGGCGGTGCGGGCCTGGGATTCCTGCTCGGCGATACTGAGAGTGGTGGTGGCTTCACCGACAGCCTCCTCCAGCATCAGCTTCGTGGGCCGGCCGAAGTGCTCCGAGAGCGCCTTCTCCACCATCGCCCGGCCGGTGCCGCCCATGACCTGACCCCGGTGGAACGCGTGCGCGGCGATGTACGCCACGCCCACCTCACCCGGGCGCAGCCACAGCAGCCGGCCGTGGGAGAGCGCGGCGCCGTGGCGGACGCTGGCGGCCTTCACGCTGTCTACCGCGGCGCGCCATCGCTCGGCCGTCGAGAGGGCCGGGTTGTCCCGGCCGGTGCTGGCCGGAGGCGGTGCGGCGGGGGCGGGAGCCGGGACCACAGGAGCGTCTGGCAGACACTCACCCGAGGCACATCCTTCGGCGGAGCCCTCCTCGGCGAAGAGGCGCTCCTCGTCGACAGGCTCCTCCTGGACGGGCTTGCGGATGTTGGTGACGCGCACCTCGGGAGCCGGCTCGGTGATGCGCGAGAGCGGAGTCGCTCCCGCGGGCACGCTGGGAGCTTGAGGACGAGGGGCCTCCGAGGGACGCGCCGCCACAGGCGTGGGGGCCATGTTTCGAGGCGCCTCCCACGGACGCGGAGGAGGAGGAGGAGAGGCAGGGGACACGGACGCAGCGGGACCGTTTCCGCTCGGAGGAGGGGACGGGGACGGGGAC